>NZ_JBSGZP010000029.1:0-22759 GCF_053611065.1 Streptomyces sp. NPDC054840 | reverse complement strand
CGCCGCACAACGCGTTGCCAGGCTGTCCACCAGGCTATCGGCGCAGCTCCCGGCCCACTGGCCGGCGACCAGGCGCCGGTGAAGACCACCGTCTGACCGCCGCCGCGGCCCGGATCCTGAGCGGGCTCGTGCACACCTCACGCCTTGGTGCGTACGAGCCCGCTCGCATGCGTTCTTGCAGGTGAGAAGCCCACTAGCAGGATCCGGACATCTCCCCTAGGGTGTAAAGAACGCGTCAATGGGGTGGCTGAGCCGCCCGCGACGCGCGGTGTGCCGGGAAGTCTGGTCGGCGTCCTAGGGGCCGTATGCCCTTCTCCAGTCGACGCCCCGGAAGGCCCTTCACCATGAGCAGCCCGCGCCCTCGCATCGTCTTCGGCCTCGTGCCGTGGCCCGAGCGCCAGGCCATCGCCTCCGTCCTGCGCACCGAGACCGTCGGCGGCCTGGTCCTCCTCGCCGCAGCCGTCATCGCACTGATCTGGGCGAACAGCCCGCTCAGCGGGACGTACGAGGCGATACGCGACTTCCGCTTCGGCATACCCGCCCTCGGCCTGGAACTCTCCGTCGGCCACTGGACCGCCGACGGCCTCCTCGCGGTCTTCTTCCTCGTGGCGGGCATCGAGCTGAAGCGGGAACTGGTCGTCGGCGAGCTGCGCACCCCCGCCACCGCCGCCCTCCCGGTCATCGCCGCGGTGTGCGGCATGGCGGTACCGGCCGCCCTGTACGCCATGACCGCGGGCCCCGGCGGCGGCAGCCTCGACGGCTGGGCCGTCCCCATGGCCACCGACATCGCCTTCGCGCTGGCCGTCCTCGCCGTCATCTCCACGCACCTGCCCGCCGCGCTGCGCGCCTTCCTCCTCACCCTCGCTGTGGTCGACGACCTCGGCGCCATCCTCATCATCGCGGTCTTCTTCACCAGCGACCTGAACCTCTGGGCCCTCGGCGGGGCCTTCGCCGGACTCGCCCTCTTCTACCTCCTCCAGCGACTCCGCGTCCGCGGCTGGTGGTGGTACGTGCCCCTCGGCATCGCGATCTGGGCCCTCATGTACAACGGCGGGGTCCACGCCACCGTCGCCGGCGTCGCCATGGGACTCATCCTGCGCACCACCCGCGACAAGGGTGAGACCGTCTCCCCCGCATCCCGGGTCGCGCACCTGATGCACCCCTTCTCCGCCGGTGTCGCGGTGCCGCTCTTCGCCCTCTTCGCCGCCGGCGTCAGCATCTCCGGTCCCGCCCTGGCACAGGTGTTCACCAGCCCCGAACCGCTCGGCGTCGTCGTCGGCCTCGTCGTCGGCAAGGTCATCGGGATCTTCCTCGGCACCTACCTGGCCGCCCGCTTCACCAAGGCGGAACTCAACCCCGACCTGGCCTGGGCCGACGTCCTGGGCCTGTCCGTCCTCGCCGGCATCGGCTTCACCGTGGCCCTCCTCATCGGCGAACTCGCCTTCCCCGGACTAGCAGTCGGCGAGCACGTCAAGGCAGCCGTCCTGCTCGCCTCCGTCACCGCCGCGGTCCTGGCCGCCGTACTGCTGCGCCGCCGCAACGCCCTCTACAAGCGCCTGTACGAGGAGGAGAACGCCGACGCGGACGCCGACGGCATCCCCGACATCTACCAGCGCGGCGAAGTTGACCAGCCCGCCGCTCAGCACAACTGACCTCACCGGAGGCACGGCACCATGGCGATCACCCTGCTCAGCATCGCCATGGTGGTGGCTGCCCTCGTCATCAGGACGGCAGTCGCCGAAATGCGCCGCCCCGGCAGCGGACGCCGCCAGTGGAAGTTCCTCACCGACCCCCGGGCCCTCGCCAACGGAGCCCTCACCGCCCTGCTTCTCGGGCCCCTCGGCTGGGCAACCGCCGGACCCGTCGCAGCGGCCTGGGCCGTGCTCGCCGGCGCGCTCGTCGCCTATGTGACCGGTAGCGGCGAGAAGGAGGACTGACCGGGGCCGTCACACCCGGGTCCGGGCGTGGACATGGGGCACTCCCGACGTGTCTGCGTGAGCGGCGCTCACGCAACGAGAGAGGCACGCCCGGTCTTGAGTTGGCCGAGCCGCATGCCGAGGGCCGCTCGCTCATCCACCGCACTTCGGTTCCGCCGCCGGGTTCGCGGTGGTGATCAAAGCCCTGCAGCTCGGTCCCCTCGACGCCGAAGTCCCGTTCTCGGCCATCGAGATCGCCAGTCCGTCGGTCAGCCATCGGTGAGCCACCGTCATGTTCAGCACGCGGCCGCCGGTGGCGGTGCCGACAAGGGCCCAATACCGTTCCAGGCGGGGGTCGAAGCCGGATGACCTCGACACCAGCCCGTGCAGGTACGCACGGAAGGCGGGGGTGTCCGACTCCCGCCGGGCTCGTGCGTGGGCGGATACGAACGCGTTCACCGCATCCCCGGCGCCGGGCGGGAGACCCTGGGCCAAGGCGGCGGTCGTCAGAACGGCCGCATCGTCGATCTCCCCGTAGAAGGCCGGGGCGTCCCTCATCTCTTCGTCGTGGTCCTGGGTCCAGCGGGTGAAACTCGGCGTGGCGATGAGCAGATGAAGCTCTGCGTAGGCCAGGGCCGAACGGGGGTCGGGTTCCTCCGGTGGGGCGGGTGACAGCATGGCGATCATGATGTCGAGCCGTCGCTTGGGCATGGTCGCGGACAGCTCGCGATACCAGTGATCCGTGAGAGTGCGGTGCGCCTGTGGGAGCCGCTGCACGCGGGAGAGGATCTCCAGACGCCGGAGCCGCTCCTCGCTCGTGCAGTCGTCCAGGGCCTGGAGCGTTGCCTGGCGCCACCGCAGTTCGGTCAGTCGTTCCTGCACCACTTCGAGCTCGGTCGCCACCAGTGCACCGAGGGAGCACTCACCGGTGACCACTTGCGTGATCGTCGCGATCGGGGTGTCCAGCGCCCGTAGACGTCTGATGAGGCGGATCCGCTCCCACGCCTCAGGACCGTAGCGCCGATGGCCACCGGCGCTACGGCCGGCCACGGGCAGCAGACCGCTGTCGGAGTAGTAGCGGAGGGTCTTCACCGGAACCTCCGTTCCGGCCGCGAGTTCACCGATGCTCCACGTGTCTTGCGTCACAGCCTCTTGAACCTCCAGCGCGCGGGAGGTCCTAGCGTATGGAGCACTGACCGCGTCGGTCCGCACCAGCCCCCCTCCACCGCTCAGGCCTCGTTCCGGCCCGAGCGGCCTCGTGCGGACTCCTGCGGCGTCGTCCGATCCCGTCCCCGACCAAGAACGGTGGGTACGAATGTCCCCGTCCATGTTGCCGTCCATGTCCCCGTCCATGACAGCACCGCGTCCATGCCGAAGAGCCAGGATCCGTGGGGTGCTCTTCCCCGTGCTCTGGGCGGTGGCACTGCTCACCGCCACCGCCACCGCCGTGCCGGCGACCGCCGCACCACCCGGTTCCCCGCATTCCGCGAGGCCGAGCGGTACCGTCGTACGAACCGACCACGGCCTGGTACGCGGTGCGTCACACGGCTCGTACACCACCTTCGACGGCATTCCCTACGCCGCGCCTCCGACGGGACCGCTGCGCTGGCGCGCTCCCGTGCCGGCCGCCACGTGGCACGGTGTCCGGGATGCGACGACGGCGGCTCAACGCTGCGTCCAGATGCCGACACCAGGTGCGAGCGCGGTCCTCGGATCGGAGGACTGCCTCTACCTCAACGTCACCGTGCCGACGTCCGAGCCCGCCGGACGGAAGCGGCCCGTGCTGGTGTGGATGCACGGCGGTGCGTTCCTGGGCGGTTCCGGCAGTGACTACAGCGCCGAACAGCTGGCGGTCCGGGGTGACACGGTCGTCGTGACGGTCAACTACCGGTTGGGGATCTTCGGTTACTTCGGCCACCCCGGGTTGGGCTCCGCCCCTCCGTTCGGCCTGGCGGACCAACAGGCCGCCCTGCGCTGGGTGCGTGCGAACGCGGAGCGCTTCGGCGGTGATCCGCGCAGTGTCACGCTGTTCGGTGAGTCCGCCGGCGCCCTCGGCATCTGTGCACACCTCACCTCGCCGACGGCCGTCGGACTCTTCCAGCGGGCCGTACTCCAGAGCGGTTCCTGCCTCATGTCCTTCCCGCGAGGCGCTCTCGGACCCGGTACACCGGCGTACGAGCCGTTCGCCTCACAGCACGATGTCCAGACGGCCGGTGCGGAAGCCGCCCGGCAACTGGGCTGCCCGGCAGGCGGCGGAGGCGAGGTGCTGGCGTGCCTGCGCGGGCAGAGCACGGATCGTCTCGCCACCGCGCAGCTGATGCAGTCCTTCAACCGGCCCGCTTTCGGCAATGCGCTGCTGCCCGTGGCACCGGACCAGGCGTTGGCATCGGGACGCTTCCACCGTGTGCCGGTCATCCTGGGCACCAACCACGATGAGATGCGGATGTTCGTCGGCCTGACGCTCGGCGCGTTCCCGATCCGCACCGACAGCGACTACCGCGCCCGTCTGGTGGACGCCTTCGGGCTCGCTGCCCCGGCCGTCGAGGCACAGTATCCGGCAGCACACCACCCCACGCCCGCACTGGCCTGGGCCACGGTGCTGACCGATCGGTCCCTCGCGTGCACCACGCTGGCAGCCGGCCGGGCCATCGCCGCTCATGCCCCTGGCCTCCCCGTCTTCGGCTACGAGTTCAGCGATCCGGACGCTCCGGTCCTGGCCGGTCTGCCGGCGAACCCCGGCTTCCCCTACGGTGCGGCGCACGGCTTCGAGATGCCGTTCCTGTTCTCCTCGCTCCCCACCGAGCGACCGCTGACCGACGCACAGCGCTCCCTGTCGGACCGGATGGTCGACTACTGGACGACCTTCGCGCGCACCGGCAACCCGAACGCCTCCGACGCACCGCTCTGGCCTCTCCTCCACCCTTCGTCACCTCTCGCGCGATCGGTGCAGTCGTTGTCTCCCGGAGCAGGCGGCATCCACCCCGTCGATGCGCATTCCGCACACCACTGCTCGTTCTGGGACCGCCTGCCTCAGTGAGCACCGGGGCGTACAGGATCAGGACCTGTGCTCCGCCGGATCCCCGTGCCGCCGCCGACCGGCTGCGCCGACGGCCCCTGCACGCTTCGCTCAGCGACCGGGGACCACGATCTCGCGCTTGAGGATCTTCCCCGTGGGGCCCTTGGGGAGCTCGGCCGTGAAAGTGACGATCCGGGGGTACTTGTACGCCGCCACCCGGTCCTTCACGTACTCCCGGATCTCCTCTGCCGTGGCCTCGGCACCGGGCCGGAGCACGATCACCGCTGCGATCTCCTCGCCGTGGAACGAGTGCGGCACGCCCAAGACGGCGGCTTCGGCGACGGCCGGGTGCTCGTACAGCACCTCCTCGACTTCACGCGGGTACACGTTGTAGCCACCTCGGATGATCAGATCCTTCTTGCGGTCGACGATGAAGTAGAAGCCGTCCTCGTCGGCACGCGCCAGATCACCGCTGTGGAACCATCCGTCGCGGACCGCCTCCGCCGTGGCCTCGGGGCGGTTCCAGTAGCCCGTCATGAGGTTCTCGCCGCGGATCGCGATCTCGCCGACCTCTCCCGAGGGCACCGGGCCGCCGCCCTCGGCGACGAGCTTCATCTCGACTCCGCGGACGGGCTGTCCGATCGAGCCGGCCTTGCGCGGGCGGTCGGGGTGGTTGAAGGCGGCGACCGGTGCGGTCTCGGAGAGTCCGTATCCCTCAAGGACGGTGACACCGAAGCGCCGCTCGAAACCGTGCAGCACCTCGACCGGAAGCGAGGCGCCGCCCGAGACGGCCAGGCGGAGCCCGTGGGCTCTGAAGCCTCCGGGGAGCTCGGCATGGAGCAGCGCCGCGTACATCGTCGGCACGCCGAGGAACACGGTGACGCCGTCTCGGGCCATGATCTCCAGGGCGCGCCGCGGCTCGAACCGTGGCAACAGGGTCAGTGTGGCGCCGGCGGCGACGGCCGTGTTCAGCGCACAGGTCTGGCCGAAGGCATGGAAGAGGGGCAGGCCACCGAAGAGCACATCGTCCGGTCCTACCTGGAGCAGCGTCTCGGCCGCGGTGGCGGTGTTGGTGGCCAGGTTCCGGTGGGAGAGTTCGGCCCCCTTCGGCGTCCCGGTCGTGCCCGAGGTGTAGAGGATGAGAGCCGGGTCGTCATCGGTACGGTCGACGACGCCGGGCACCGGTTCGTGGGCACGCAGCATGTCGTCGAAGTGCACGGGCTCGGTCACCAGGCATTCGGTTCCGGTCTCGGCGGCGGCCTTCGTGACCTCGTCCGCGAACAGAGGGGACACCAGCGCGATCCGTGCGCCGCAGTCGCGCAGGGTGAAGGCCACCTCACGGGCCTTGAGCAGCGGATTCATCGGCACGACCACGCCGCCGGCCCGCAGGATGCCGTAGTAGAGGACCGGGAACAGCGGCACGTTGGGCATGGTCAGCGCGATGCGGTCGCCGGGCTGGACGCCGCGGCCGCGCAGGAGGGCGGCGACCCTGGCGCTCGCGTCGTCCAACTGGGCGTAGGTGAGCGTACTGCCGTCGTGACGGACGGCGATGCGATCGCCCTGGGCCGCGGCGGAGTCCACGAGGAACGTGGCGAGGTTGGTCATGTCGGCAATCTCCTTGGGTTCGTCCCGGCCTGCGACGATGCAGCCCGAGGGCGGATCACGTCACGAGGGGTGACCCCGTCGCGAGCGCGGTCGATACCGGTGCCGTGCGACCGGGCCTGCCAGAGCCGCGGCGATGGCGCGTGAGCCCCGGGCCGGTCGTGGTCCTCGGAGTCGGCTCCCGCGTGCGTGACCGTGTGGGTGTTCCGCCCCCGCTGCGGCGACGGGCCCGAGCAGGGCGGGTGCAGCGGCTGCCCGCGCCCGACACACCGTTCATGTCCGCCTCCGTGCCCTCGTAAGTTCGCCGGCCCGGGGCGCCATACGAGCGGACCGGACCGGTGAACGACGCCATGCTAGGTTGCCCACTCAACGCCGTGCTTGTCCTGGCGTGACATGAGACTTTTCTTTTCGGGACAGTCTTGGAGCGTGCTCACATGAGGCCCCTGGTCCGCACCGCAGCCCTCAGCGGCTACGTCGAGCTGTGCCGATCGCTCGGTATCGACCCTCAGCCGCTGATGAAGCGCGTGGGTCTGGACACGGCCGCCCTTGCGGTCCAGGACCGGTGGATCTCCGGCTCCGGCGCGGTCCAGGTGCTGGAACTGTCGGCCTCCGCCACAGGTCACGAGGACTTCGGACTGCTCATGGCGGAGTTCCGGCGTTTCTCCAACCTCGGCCCCATCAGTCTGGTCGTCCGCGAGGAACCCGATGTACGGAGCGCACTGGGGCTGTTGATCCGCCACCAGCACATGTACAACGAGGTCCTGGACACGCGGCTCTCGGAGGGGGACGGGCTGGCCACGTTGAAGGTCGACCTGCGTCTCGGCGAAGCGATGGACACCCGGCAGGCCACGGAGCTGGCCGTCGCCGCCTACCACCGGATCCTGCGCGATTTCCTGCACCCCCGGTGGCAGCCGCTCTCCGTATGGTTCAGGCACCCTGCGCCGGCGGACGTCTCGACGCACCGGCGCGTGTTCGGCCCCATCGTGGAGTTCGACCGCGAGTTCGACGGCATCGTCTTCTACGCGGGCGATCTCGACGCGCCCAACGCCATGGCGGATCCGCTGCTGCGCGAGTACGCCCACCGGTACTTCGAGGCGATCAGCGTGCCCAGGGACACCACCGCCGCGGACCGGGTTCGCGAGCTGATCGAGGTCCTGCTGCCGACCGGGCGCTGCTCGATCGAGCAGGTCGCCCGTAGCCTGGGCGTCGACCGGCGGACCGTCCACCGTCACCTGGCCTCCTCGGGCGAGACGTTCTCCTCGCTCCTGGGCGCCACCCGTCGGCACCTCGCGGAGCAGTTCGTCGCGAACCCGCGACGCTCACTCACGGAGATCTCCGACCTGCTGGGCTTCTCGTCGCTGAGCGGCTTCTCGCGCTGGTTCCACGAGCAGTTCGGGTGCAGCCCCAGGGCATGGCGCGGCGCCAGGAGCCGACACCGCCTCCCCGGCCAGGACTGACACCGCGGGGCGGACCGGCTTGGCCGAGCTCGACCGAGCCCACTGGGCGCGGCCCACCGGTGGTGTCCCCAAATGACAAATTTTCTGTCCCCGAGGGTGAAGCGATCACGGTTTCCCGCCCCTACCTTGGCACCACCGCGGAGACGCGGTCGGCCGCCGGACGGGAGTGGGTTCCCCTGTGCACGCTTCCTCCGGACCGGTCGATCGTACGAGGGCCGCCATGCGCCCACTGTCCCCGGTGACCCGCACCCATCCTCGCCGGACATCCCAGCCCTCGCATCGCACGAGGCGACGCTTCCGGCGAGTGATCACCGATCGCACGAAGGAGACGGACCGTGCATTTCCACGACGACTCACTCTTCCCGGAGAACCAGGAGAAGCTGGTGATCCAGGCCGCTCCCTACGGGCCGGAGTGGCTGCCCGGGGACGCCGACGACCTCCCCCTGACGATGGACGAGCACGTGCAGGCTGCCGTCGACTGCTACAACGCCGGGGCCACCGTGCTCCACATCCACGTACGGGAGCTCGACGGCAAGGGCTCCAAGCGGATGTCGATGTTCAACGAGCTGCTGGGCCGACTGCGTCAGGCCGTGCCGGACATGGTCCTGCAGATCGGCGGCTCGATCTCGTTCGCTCCGGAGGACGAGGGCAGCGAGGCGAAGTGGCTGAGCTACGACACCCGCCACCTGCTGGCCGACCTCGACCCCGCGCCGGACCAGGTGACGATCGCGATCAACACCAGCCAGATGAACATCGTCGAGATCATGACCGATGACGACCTGGCAGGCACTTCGATCGCGAAGCCCGAGTACTACAAGGCCTACCGCGACATGGTCGTCGAGGCGGGCCCCGATTTCTACCTGGAGCACCTGGAGCGCCTGCGCGAGAACGGCATCCAGCCGCACTTCCAGCTCGCCACGCTGGCTCAGCTCGAAACCGTGGAGCGACTCATCCGAGCCGGCGTCCACACCGGCCCGCTGATCCTCAACTACGTTGCCATAGGCGGCGGTTTCGCGGGCCGGCACCCGGCAGACCTGATCGAGTTCGTCCGTCGCACCCCGGACGGGGCCGTCCTCACCATCGAGAGTTCCATGCGCGCGGTGGCGCCGATGAACGCGATCGGTATCGCGCTCGGTGTGCACGTGCGCGTGGGCAACGAGGACAACCTGTGGCGGCGCAAGGGCGAGCGCATGACCACGGTCGAGCAGATCGAGCAGATGGTGCAGATCTCCGAGGCGCTCGGCCGCGACATCGCGACGGGCGCCGAGGCCAAGAAGATCTACAAGCTGGGCGAGTACTACTCCGGGACCGACGAGACGCTGGCCCGGCTCGGCATGGTGCCGAACCGCCGTCCCGGTCAGCGCGGCCCCATGCTGCGCGTCGTCTGATCGCGGCACCGGAGCACCGCGCTTCCGCGCGTCCGCGCGACACCACGGGGCTGCCGGGACCACACCCCCGGCGCCGGCGGCCCCTTCCTCTCCTCCCCCTCCCACGGACAACGGAGCAACCCATGGCTCACGCCATTCGTTTCAAGGAGACCGGCGGTCCCGACGTCCTGCTCCGGGAAGAGATCACCGTCGGCGATCCCGGACCGGGCGAGGTACGGATCCGGCACGAAGCCGTCGGACTCAACTTCGCCGACACCTACTTCCGCAGCGGCCTGTATCCCGCACCGTTGCCCGCCGGGCTGGGCGTCGAGGCCGCAGGGGTGGTCCAGGCGGTGGGCGGAGGCGTCACCCATGTCACCGAGGGCGACCGGGTCACGTACACCGGAAGCCCGCTGGGTGCCTACAGCACAGAACGGGTCATGCCCGCCGACTCCCTGATCCGGCTGCCGGACGGCATCCCCTTCGAGACCGCCGCCGCGATGACCATGCGCGGCCTCACCTCCGCCTACCTGTTGCGCAGGATCCACCCGCTGAAGGCCGGCGACACGATCCTGCTGACCGCGGCGGCGGGTGGGGTCGGCCTCATCGTCTGCCAGTGGGCCAAGCTGCTCGGGCTGACCGTCATCGGCACCGTCTCCACCGAGGAGAAGGCAGAGCTCGCCCGAGCCCACGGCTGCGACCACGTCATCCACCGCCGGCGCGAGAATGTGGCCGAGCGCGTGCGCGAGCTGACGGACGGCGCCGGCGTCCCGGTCGCCTTCGACAGCATCGGCAAGGCCACCTACGCCGCTTCGCTGGCCTCGCTACGGCGCCGCGGCCTGCTGGTCTGCTTCGGTACGGCGTCCGGGCCGGTCCCGCCCATCGACGCCATGCAACTGGCGGTCAACGGCTCCCTGTTCGTGACGCGACCGGCTCTCGCGGACTACATCGCCGACCCGGCGGAGCGAGCGGCGCTGGCGGGCGAGCTCTTCGACCACGTCGCCTCCGGACGGATCGCCATCGAGATCAACCAGCGCTACGCGCTCGACGACGCCGTGCGGGCGCATCGCGAGCTGGAGTCGGGACGGACCACGGGATCGTCCGTCTTCGTCCTCTGAGTCATCGCCGGATCCCGCGCATCTCCACCCTCTCCAGGAGGAAGCACCATGGAAAAGACTGTCGCTTCGCCGGAAGGCGCGGCCGCCCCGGTACGCGCCCACTCCCGCGGCTCGATCAGGGTCGAGCCGCTGACCTGCACCATCGGCGCCGAACTCTCCGGAGTGAACCTCGCCGACGCCGTACGGGACGACGAGCTGTTCGCCGAGATCAAGGCCCTGCTCCTGCAGTACAAGGTGCTGTTCCTGCGGGAGCAGGACATCACGCGGGCCGAACACGTCGCCTTCGCCGAGCGCTTCGGCCCGCTGGAGGACCACCCGGTCGCCGGCAGCGACCCCGGCAACCCCGGCCTGGTAAGGATCTACAAGGATCTGGGCAGCGCGCCGGAGCACTACGAGAACGCGCTGCACACCGACGCCACCTGGCGCGAGAACCCGCCCATGGGCGCCGTGCTGCGCTGCGTCGAGTCGCCCCCGGTGGGCGGTGACACGATCTGGGTCAACATGGCCGAGGCCCACCGCCGGCTGCCGGAGCACGTCAAGAACCAGATCCAGGGGCTGCGGGCCCGGCACAGCATCGAGGCCACCTTCGGCGCCGCCATGCCGCAGGAGAAGCGTCACGCGCTGGGAGCGCAGTTCCCCGACGCCGAGCACCCGGTGGTGCGCACCCACCCCGAGACGGGCGAACAGATCCTCTTCGTCAACGCCTTCACCACGCACTTCGTCAACTACCACACACCCGGGAACGTGCGCTTCGGGCAGGACTTCTCCCCCGGCGCGAGCCTCCTGCTGAACTACCTGATCAGCCAGGCAGCCGTCCCCGAGTACCAGGTGCGCTGGCGGTGGACGCCGAACAGCGTCGCCATCTGGGACAACCGCTCCACCCAGCACTACGCCGTCCAGGACTACTGGCCCGCCGTCCGCAAGATGGAGCGCGCCGGAATCGTCGGCGACAGACCGTTCTGACCCTTTCCTTTCCACCAAGAGCAGTTGAGGTGATGACAATGGGGTTTCTCACCACTGCGGAATCCGCCCCGGGCAGAACCGGTTCCGGTTCCTCGGAGTGGCCCGTGTCCCGGCGCTACGCCTGGGTGGTCTTCGTACTGAGTTTCGGACTTCTGCTCTCGGACTACATGTCCCGACAAGTCCTCAACGCCGTCTTCCCGATGCTGAAGGCCGACTGGCTGCTCTCCGACGCCCAACTGGGCTCTCTCAGCGGCATCGTGGCGCTGGCGGTCGGTCTGCTCACCCTCCCGCTCTCGCTGCTGGCCGACCGATGGGGCAGGGTGAGATCCCTGGTCATCGCGGCCACGATGTGGAGCCTGGCGACCCTGGGCTGTGCGGTGGCGGCGAGCTACGACCAGATGTTCACCGGCCGGCTCTTCGTCGGCATCGGTGAGGCCGCTTACGGCAGTGTCGGCATCGCCGTGGTCCTCAGCGTCTTCCCGCGCGCCCTGCGGGCGACGCTCTCGGGGGCCTTCATCGCCGGCGGGGCCTTCGGCTCGGTCCTGGGCATATCCATCGGCGGCGCCGTGGCCCAGGCGTACGGCTGGCGCTGGGCGTTCGGCGTGATGGGTGTCTTCGGCCTGGTGCTCGCGGGCATCTACGCGGTACTGGTCAAGGAGAAGCGCTTGGCCCCGCGCCAGGATCCGGCGGCGGGCGGCGGGGCCGGCACGGAGGAACGCGACCGTCTCCGCGTGCTCCTCCCGCGGCTGTTCTCCTCCGTCTCGGTGGTCAGCGCCTACATCGGCAGCGGTCTGCAGCTGTTCATCGCGGGCGCCCTGATCGCCTGGCTGCCCAGCTACTTCAACCGCTACTACGACATGCCCACCGCGAAGGCCGGAGCGACCGCGGGGCTCTTCGCCCTGATGACAGGAATCGGCATGATCGCCGGCGGCATCGCCTCGGACCGGATCAGCCGGCGCGCCCCGATCCGCAAGTGGGCCGTCGCCATCAGCTGCAGCGTGGGCTCCCTCGTCCTGCTGATGACCGCGTTCCGCCTGCCGGCCGGCCCCGTACAGCTGCTGATCCTGGGGTTGGGAGCCCTGCTGTGCGCCGGAACGGCCGGGCCGGGGGCCGCCATGGTGGCGAACCTGACTCCCCCCGCCATCGCCGCGACGGCGTTCGCCACGCTCACGCTGGCCCAGAGCCTCCTCGGACTCGCCCCCGGCCCCGCGGTCACGGGGATGCTCGCGGACCGGTTCGGTCTGCTGGGCGCGTTCCAGCTCGTCCCGCTCGTGGCGATCGGGGCCACCGCGGCCTTCCTGATCGGCCGCCACTCCTACGACCGTGACGTGCACCGTCTGACCGGGGTCGCACCGGTGGCGGAGCCGCAGAAGACGGAGGTGTCCTCATGAGCGGTACCCCCGAGCCGGTGGTCGTGATCGTCCCCGGCCTGCGCGACCACGTCGAGGAGCACTGGCAGACCCTGTTGGCGGACCGGCTCACGGAGGCCGGTCGCAGCGTCCGCACCGTTCCCCCACTGACGCAGGACGGACTGAGCTGCGAAGCCCGCGTCACCGCACTGGACAAGGTGATGGTGCAGATCGCGGGGCCCGTCGTCCTGGTAGCCCACAGCGCCGGTGTCGTCACCACCGTCCACTGGTCCCGGCGGCACCCGGCGCAGGTCCAGGTACAGGGGGCGCTGCTGGTGACCCCGCCGGACTTCGAGCAGCCGTTGCCGGAGGGCTACCCCACCACTGATGTGCTGGACGAGAACGGCTGGATCCCGGTGCCCCGCTCGCCGCTGCCCTTTCCCAGCATCGTCGCGGCCAGCTCGAACGACCCGCTGGGCGCCGTCGGGCGGGTTGCCGAGCTGGCCCGGAACTGGGGCGGCCGCCTCGTGGAACTGGGCGATGTCGGCCACCTCAACCCCACCTCAGGCCATGGTCCGTGGCCGAGGGCGGAGGAACTCCTCCGCGAGCTCGAACACAGCTGAACCCTGATCCCCGTGCAGCCCCCGCGAAGGACGACGATGCGGGGGCTGTACTTCTCCGGCCATGCCGAGCTGCGGCGCGCGGCAGCTTCTAAAGGGCTGTCCCGTAATCCCCGGTGGATCAGCGCACGGCGTCGGATGCGGTGCATCGCAAGGCGGAGGGGCGCCCCCATACTGGGCGTATTCGGGTGTTCCGACAATGCGGCGAGGTGCCGTAGCCGGCGTCGTGCGCCCGCCGGGGATTACGGGACAGCCCTTAGCCTCTCTGGCATGGCAACACGACTCGTGCAGATCAATATGAAGGCCCAGGACGACTCCGCGCTCGGCCGGTTCTGGGCGGAGGCACTCGGTTGGGGTGTCGACAGCGAGGGACCAGGCGTGACCAACCTCGAACCCGTGGGTTTCACGTACCCGGACCCCGTGGCCGTTTGCGTCGACATCGTCGCCCGACCGGAACCCAAAACGGTGAAGAACCGGGTGCACCTTGATCTGGCCACCACCTCGACCGCCCATCAGGCGGAGTTGGTCGCGCGCTTGAAGGGTCTCGGCGCGACGCTCGCCGACGTGGGGCAGGGCGACGTTCCCTGGACGGTCATGGCCGACCCGGAGGGCAACGAGTTCTGCGTCCTGGAGCCCCGCCCGGTCTACCGGGACACCGGGCCGATCGCCGCGGTGGTGGTCGACTGCACCGACCCACGGGGGATGGCCCGGTTCTGGGGCCAGGTGATGGACTGGGCGCTGCACGAGGTCACCGACGACCACGCGACCATGCGATCCGCCCAAGGTGTCGGACCCTACCTGGAGTTCCTCCGCACCCCCGACACCAAGCGTGTGTGGAACCGCGTCCACCTCGACGTCTGCCCCTACCCCGGTGACGACCTGGAAGCAGAGGAAGCCCGACTGCGCGACCTGGGCGCCACCGACCCTGGTATCGACCGGTCTTCGATCTCCTGGACGGTTCTGGCCGACCCGGAAGGCAACGAGTTCTGCCTCCTCACGCCTCGCTGACGGTCGCAGGCCGGGTGGTGTCCGGATCGGCCGGGGTCAGCTTCCGTCCTTGCGCCGCCTCCTCGGCCGGTCTGCCACCGGGCTCGGCGGGCGAGCCGAGATCAGAGGCCGGATCCGGGGAAGCCCGCCTCACCAAGGGGTCCGCACCCTGACGCCGAGGGCCCGGACGCGGTCCTGGGCCTGCGGGTCGAGCTTCAGCAGCAGGTCCTCGCCGACGACTCCGTCGCGCCGCCAAATGGTGCAGAGGGTCTCCAGACCCGCTTCGGCGACCTCCGGCTCCGCGTCGGCCGAGGTCTGCACCAGGGCTTCGACGACCGGCCTGCCCTGCAGTCCCGCGACCGCCCGTGCCATCCGGGCCCGCTGCTCCGCAGGGACGGCCGGGTCGGCGAGCGAGCGCAGCACGTCCGCCGTGTCGCGGGCGTCCTGGCAGGGCAGGACCCACACCAGGTACACGATCTGCACGCCGAGCACGATCAGGTACTGCAGTAGCACGAACCCGAACAGGGCCACGGGCAGCAGCAGAATCAGTGGCAGCACGATCAGCCAGCCGCCCGGGATCCGCGAAGCACCACCGGCCGGCGGCTCGAACCGCCGCTCGGCCAGCAGGACAAGGATGAACATGGTCACGAGCGTCAGGAGCGACCCTACGATCAGCCCCATCCCGAGCCCCGCGCCGAATGATGCCCAGAAGGGGCCGTCGCCCAGAACGGGCAGCACCAGGGCCGCGGCCACCCAGCCGAGAGCGGCGGTCATGACGTAGCGCTGTAGGCAGACCCACAGCCATCTTCCCGTACTCATGCCGGCGTCCTCTTCTCAGCACATCTTCGTCCAGGTGCCGGCAACCCATGCCCGGTCGTTGTCACGGCCCTTGGAGAAAAGGGTCGTTGAGACGTCGGGGCATCGTAGCCGCTGGTGTGGGCCACGCTGTCGTGGGCGATCCACAGCGCTTCCGGTGCTCCTGGTGCTGCACGACCTCCCCGTCCGGATACGCGTTGCCCGTGCGGCTCATGGACACGGAAATCCCTGGTGGGCGTGACGTTCGGCCAGTTGTCGACCGATCCGACCCGACCCGCATGACCGGCTGCACGCCGTGCACGCTCACCCGCAGGGTCTCCGGCACATCGCCCGCTATGGGCGTCCGAGGAGTTGGCTGCCGGCCGTGTTGTCGGAGCGGGCGGTGAAGTAGTCGGTGAAGGCCTGCACGAATTCGTCTTCCGTGATGCGTCCGTCTCCGTCGTGGTCGAGCTGGCGGAAGCCGTGGTTGAGTTCGGCGGGGTGAACGCGGGAGCCACCGAAGGCGGTTCGGTACTCATCGGCGCACAGGTGGCCGCTGCCGTCGGTGTCCACGGCGTGGAAGACCGCTCGCACCGCGACGTGCAATCCCTGTTCGAGGTAGGACGGCCCGGACTCGATACCGGTCAGCATGGCGGTGACGAACTCCTCGCAGGTCACCTGTCCGTCCCCATCGGCATCCATGCCGGTCCGCAGCTGCTGCCACCAGATCTCGAAGGCGGCGTAGACGGGAGCTTCGCATTCAGGGGAGAGTTCGAGCGGCCAGCACACGTTGTGCGCCATGGCCTGCATATCGGCCGAACCGATGCGGCCGTCGCCGGTCTGGTCCAGGACCTGGCGGAAGAAGGTCCGCAGACGCGCCGAACGGGAATCGGCACCCTTGCGGCGGCGTGGTGCGGGAAGCCGGACGGGGCTTGCCTCCGGGGCGGAAGGATCGTCGGTGGAGGTGGTGGGAGGCTGAGGGGTAGAGGGGACGCCGGCAAGGGGGGTGCGGTAGCGGCGGTGCTCGGGCAGGGCGTTCATCAGCACGCGCATGCCGCGGTGCAGGATGAAGGACAGCAGGGCCGCACGGCGGGTGCGGTGCAGGCCGAAGCGCTCACGGAAGGCTTCCGGGAGGTCCGCGATGGTCAGCGCGCCGATCGCGTGGGCGGCCACCGTGCGCACAAGCGGCCAGGCCGGCTTCAGGCGACCGAGGCGGCGGGGTGCGGGGGCTTCACGGAGCATGTCGAAGAGCAGGTAGCGCACGGGTTCGCTGTATTCGAGGCGCTCGCGAATCGTGCGGTCCCTGTACGCGGGCACGTCGGCGGCGGTGGCGGGGAACAGGTCGTCGGACAGGCCGAACTCGGTACACACGGCACGGAACTCCGCGTACATCTGATCCAGTTCAGGCGGCGTCATCGGGTGTCCCGACAGTTCCCGCATCGCCGTCATGCACTCGTACAAGGTCACCAACACCCAGACCCGCACCGCCGGGTCCAACGCTGTGAAGGGCCTGCCCTGCTCGTCGGTCCCCGTCAGACGGCGGTGCGTGCGCTCCAGACGGGCGACCTCCCGGCGCAGCCCTTCACGGTCCGAGAAGAACAGCCGCTTCCCGCTGTCCATGGTGTGCTCGATGCGCCGCCACGGGTGCGCGCGATAGGTGGAAAAGTTGGTCATGCCGGCGGCGACCGCCGGGTCCGCGGTCTGCAGAACCAGCAGCCGCCACGCCACCAGCCCGATCCGCCACTCCCCCAGGGTGCGGCGCAGCAGTGAATCAGGACCGGGAAGATCAGTGATAGCCAAGGGAAACGTCTCCTCAAGCATGTGCACGGAATGAGCAGGGGACGACCGGCAGAGGGATCATCCGGCTATCCGCCCACTCCAACGGCCCTCCACCGATCCGGGAGCGGCCAGATCCGCAGATTCACCCGTCCTGGAAACGCCTCAGGGCCCTGACGAGCGAACTGCCCGGTGAGTGCGGCGTCGGCCTCGGGTGTTCGCGGGCCCCTGTTGCTCACATGCCAGCGGTGCGGTGTTCACGGCACGATGCTGTGGTCGGGGGGTGAAAAGCGTGGTCAGGGCTGCGGCAAGCATGAGGGTGGCTGCGAAGGCGGTGCCGGCCCGGGTCAGGGTGCTGGGGAGACGTGGGACCTCGTCGCGGCCAAGCAGACGGGTCGGCCGCGACGAAGCTCCGGGCAGCACCGGCGGTGCCGAGCGACTCCACACTGTCCTCCATCACGCCACAGCCCCGGTCTCGGTCGTACCGCAGAGCGACGTCGCGGCTGACCACCGCCCCTGGGAGGAACCCATGCGCGTCGAACCCGGCCGGGTGTCACCACCGGCCGGGCTCGGCGGATGCCTGGCGCTACTGCGTTGCGCCTGTGTCTCGTTCGCCACGCCGGACGTCTTCCTCGCCCCACCGTTCCGCCTCTGAGGGGCCCTGGCCGGTGGTGGCACTCCGGCTCTCGTCGGCAGGGGGCAGATCCTGTTGACGGGCGGTGGTGAGGACGAGTCGAAGGCCCAGTCCGCGCTGCTCGGCCTCGGCTGCTGCCCGGGCCAAGCCCGCGTACCAGTTTTCCGCCGGGTCGATTCGGACGAGGATCTCGCCGGCTTCGGTGATGGCTGTTTCGGCGTTCGTCATGACGCCTCGCTCCTCTGCTCGTCGGCGTGCCGCGGGATCAGTTCGACGGGGCAGTGCGCATGGTGCAGCAGGCTGTGCGTCAGGTGCCCCAGGGTGCGCCCGAGGTAGCCGGGCGAACGGCGCCCACCCATGACCAGCAGATCGGCGTGGCGGGAGGCCTCCACCAGTACCCCGGCGACGGACAGACTCCTCTCCGCGTCCGCCTGGACCGTCAGCGAGGGGCACTCGGCCCGGATCTGCTCAGCTACGGCCTTCAAGCTCTGCCCGTGGTGGCCGGCGTCCTTGTTCTGGCCACCGACTGCTCCGGCCGCAGAGCCGACGGACCGCAGGACGCCCTGTACGTACAGCAGCCGCAGCGAGGCCTTGCGCAGCTCGGCTTCGCGCGCGGCGTGACGGACACCATCGAGATCGTGCTCGTCGCGCACGGCGGCCAGCACGACACCGTGCACGGCCTCGTACTCGCTCCCCCGCACGACGATCACGGGTGTACGAGCCTCCGCCGCGACCTTGAGGCCGACCGAGCCCAGGGTCAAGGAGCTGAATCCGCCCGGACCCCGGTTGCCGACGACGACGGTGCCGTGGCCGCTCGCGGCCCGGCGCAGGCTCATCGCAGGCCCGCTACGGCTGAACTCCGTCGTGACCGAGAGCGCGGGATGCCGGGCCTGCACGGCCTCGGCCGTAACGTCCAGCAGTGCACGCCCTGCGACACGGACCCTCTCCATGTCGTCGTCCGAAAGCTCGAGGACCCGGCCGTCGACATCGGACCCGTACACGATGTGCAGGGGGCGCCGACGCCGAGCAGCCACGTCCGAAGCCCAGAGCGCCGCCCACCGGGCGGGCTCGGACCCATCGACGCCGACGATGACCGATCCGAGGTCCGGACTTCCGCTGTTGCTTTCCATAGCTCCTCCTGGCCGACCGCTCTTGGGGGCAACTCCACGCTGACACCTCAGCGCCGGACAGAAGAGGGTCCCTGGGTACCTCTTCGGGGCCGATGGTCCCCGAAGAGCGTGCGTGGCGTCGGGGCGGACTGGAAGGAGAGCGGGAGAACTGCACGGCTGTGGGACTGGG
The DNA here is from genome assembly GCF_053611065.1 of Streptomyces sp. NPDC054840. Classification (NCBI taxonomy): domain Bacteria; kingdom Bacillati; phylum Actinomycetota; class Actinomycetes; order Kitasatosporales; family Streptomycetaceae; genus Streptomyces; species Streptomyces sp. NPDC054840. The sequence goes on along the minus strand of NZ_JBSGZP010000029.1, from coordinate 3,860 downwards.
CGCCACACTGCCGTACAGAGTGATGGATCTTCGTCTCGGCCGCAGTGGCCCACCGGCAAGGATGTACATCCGGGCTGGTTCAGCGTGCCGGCAAGCCGTGCGCCCGGAACTGGTCGCGAACGCGCTCGACCAGTGCGGCGTCGGGAACGGGGTTGTCTCGGAGCGGGAAGGGTATGCCGAGCGAGTCGTACTTGTGGGCACCGAGTTTGTGGAAAGGCAGGATGTCGACGCGGTCGACGTTGTCCATTTCCGCGAGGAGGCGGCCCAGCCCATCGACGGCAGCGGGATCGTCGGTCCAACCGGGGACCAGGACGTAGCGGATCCAGGTGCGGACGCCGAGACGGTTCAGCCGGGTGGCAAACCTGAGGGTGGGCGGGAGGTGACCGCCGGTCAGGCGCCGGTAGACGCCGGCGTCGAAGGACTTGATGTCGAGCAGGACCAGGTCCGTATCGGCCAGGAGCGCGTCGTCGGCGCGCGTGCCGAGGGCGCCGGAGGTGTCCAGTGCGGTGTGCAGGCCGAGCTCCTTGCAGCGTCGGAACACCTCGGCGGTGAACGCCGACTGGAGCAGAGGTTCGCCTCCGGTCAGCGTCACTCCTCCACCGGCCAGGTCGGTGAACTCCCGGTACCGCTCGATGCGCCCGACCACTTCGTCCACGGTGACCGGCTGCCCGTCGCGCATGTGCCAGGTGTCGGGGTTGGCGCAGTACAGGCAGCGCAGCTGACAGCCACTGAGGAAGAGAACGAACCGGGTGCCGGGCCCGTCGACCCCGGTGGACAGGTCCCAGGAGTGGATGCGACCCGTGGTCATCGCGCACCGTGGAACGTACGGTCGATGACGTCGAGTTGCTGCTCGCGTGTGAGGCGGACGAAGTTGACGGCGTAGCCGGAGACGCGGATGGTGAGGTCCGGGTAGTTGTCCGGGTGTTCCATGGCGTCCTCGAGCGTGGCGCGGTCGAGGACGTTGACGTTCATGTGGAAGCCGCCTGCGGCGGTGTAGGCGTCGAGGATTCCGACGAGGTGCCCCGCACGTTCGGCCGGATCGTGCCCCAGGCCCTCCGGGGTGATGGTGGACGTCAGGGAGATGCCGTCGCGGGCCTGGTCGTACGGGATCTTCGCGACCGACAGCGCCGATACCGCCATCCCGTGTCGGTCACGTCCGTTCATCGGGTTGGCGCCAGGCGCGAACGGCGTACCCGCACGGCGGCCGTCGGGGGTGTTGCCGGTGTGCGTGCCGTAGACGACGTTGGAGGTGATGGTGAGCACCGACTGTGTGTGCTCGGCACCCCGGTAAGCCGGGTGGCGGCGCACCTTGGTCATGAAGGAGCGGACCAGGTCGACCGCGATCCGGTCGGCGCGATCGTCATCGTTGCCGTATGCCGGGTAGTCGCCTTCGACGTGGTAGTCGACGGCGAGCCCGGTGGCATCCCGAATGACCCTGACACGGGCGTACTTGATGGCCGAGAGGCTGTCGGCCGCCACGGACAGCCCGGCGATGCCGCACGCCATCGTCCGGTGCACCGGGTGGTCGTGCAGGGCCATCTCGATGCGCTCGTAGGCGTACTTGTCGTGCATGTAGTGGATCACGTTGAGCGCGTTGACGTAGGTCGCGGCGAGCCAGTCCAGCATGCGGTCGTACGCGTCGGCCACATCGGCGTAGTCGAGCTGCTCGCCGGTCAGCGGGGCCGTCGCCGGGGCCACCTGCTCGCCGTTCATCTCGTCGCGGCCACCGTTGATGGCGTACAGCAGCGCCTTGGCCAGGTTCACACGGGCACCGAAGAATTGCATCTGCTTGCCCACCGCCATCGCGGAGACGCAGCAGGCGATCGCGGTGTCGTCGCCGGTGCGGGGACGAAGGAGGTCGTCGGACTCGTACTGGATGGAGCTGGTGTCGATGGACGTCTGGGCGCAGAACCGCTTGAAGCCCCCGGGCAGTCGTGGGGACCACAGCACGGTCAGGTTGGGCTCCGGGGCGGGGCCGAGGTTGTACAGGGTCTGGAGCAGGCGGAAGGAGGTGCGGGTGACCAGGGGGCGCCCGTCCTCTCCCATGCCGCCGATGGACTCGGTGACCCAGGTGGGGTCCCCGGAGAACAGCGCGTCGTACTCAGGTGTACGCAGGAACCGCACGATGCGCAGCTTGATCACGAAGTCGTCGATGAGTTCCTGGGCACGGCTTTCGTCGATGGTCCCCTCGTCGAGGTCACGCTGGAGGTAGACGTCCAGGAAGGTAGAGGTGCGGCCCAGGGACATCGCCGCGCCGTTCTGCTCCTTCACGGCGGCGAGGAAGCCGAGGTAGAGCCATTGGATGGCTTCGTGCGCCGTGGCTGCGGGCCGGGACACGTCACAGCCGTAAGAGGCAGCCATACGTTCCAGCTCGCCCAGTGCCCTGACCTGCTCGGCCAGTTCCTCGCGGTCGCGGATCACGTCGGCTGTGGACGGGGTCTCGTCCAGCCGGGCGCGCTCGGCGCGTTTGGCGTCGATCAGCCGGGTGGTTCCGTACAGCGCGACGCGGCGGTAGTCGCCGATGATGCGGCCTCGCCCATAGGCGTCCGGCAGACCGGTGACGATGCCGGCCCTGCGGGCGCACAGCATGTCGGGGGTGTAAGCGTCGAAGACACCGTCGTTGTGGGTCTTTCGGTACGTGCCGAAGATCTTGGTGACGAACGGATCAGGTTCGAAGCCGTACGCGCGCAGCGCGTTGTTCACCATCCGCAGCCCGCCGTTGGGCATGATGGCACGCTTCAGCGGAGCATCGGTTTGCAGCCCGACGATCAGCTCCTGGTCGCGATCGATGTAGCCGGGCGCGTGGGAGGTGATGGTGGACGGCGTGGCGGTGTCCACGTCGAGCACACCCTTGCGGCGCTCCTCCGGGAAAAGCGCGGTGACGGTCTTCCACACGGTGCGCGTGCGCTCAGTGGGAGGTACGAGGAATGCGGCATCGCCTTCGTAGGGCGTGTAGTTGGCCTGGATGAAAGAGCGGACGTCGATGTGCCGCTGCCACTCATCACCCGCGAAAGCCCGCCACGGGGTGACGCTGGGGCCGGTGTCGGCTGGGTGCTGGACGGTCACAGTCATGTCGTCATCTCCTGGGCCGGGACGGAGGCGAGGTGGCGATCGCCTGGACTCACTGCTGATGGTCCGCCTCGGCTGTGTCGCCCGGCCAGGGTCGAAGAGGCAGGAGGAGCCCGCTGACCGGCCCTGGTGAGCCGGGCGGAGAGGGCCCGTGGTCCCGGCGGTACGAGGGACCATGGGCCCTCCCGCAGAGCGTCACGGGTCAGACCCGGCAGCCGCGGCGGGTACGGGTCCATGACGGCGTGGCTGTCCGCGCCCCGGGCAGCACGGTGCGGGGCTACACGCTCGCGTCGGCGCCGTAGGCTCCTCCGGAGAACGGGGAAGGGCACTGCATCTCCACAGTGACCTGCCCACGAGCCGCCCGCAGAGGGGCCACAGGTCCCTGCTGCGGGTCCTGCAGGCCCCACAGGACCACCGCCGGGCGGCGGACAGGCATCGTGGCCGAACGGCGGGGACGCCGGGCCGGGGGCATCTGCCGGCGGTGCGCGTCTCGTCGATGCTCGAGCAGGCGAAGAAACATGCCGGCCGTCGACATCGGCGCGGCGGGCAGGTGCTGCTGTCGGCCGCGTCGAACGCGCAGTTGCTCGTGGTCGGCCGCCGGCCGTGCCGCACGCCCGTCGGTACCCGCATCGGGTCGGTCGCCCGGGCAGTGCTGCCCCACGTCCGCTGCCCCGTCGCCGTCGTGCCACACGCCGGCCGGCCCCGCCCCGCATCGCGTACGGCGCCGGCCGGCTTCTGCGGCAGACATGCGGAAGCGGCCCGGCACCGCGTCCGGGAAGGACGCCGGGCAG
>NZ_JBSGZP010000028.1:0-23869 GCF_053611065.1 Streptomyces sp. NPDC054840 | reverse complement strand
CCCGAGTACGGGCCGTACTCGGGCGCCCCGACAACGCGGCCTCCGGTGCCGGACGCCGCGGGCCCGGCGCTACTTCGACGACAGGACTTACGGGGTGTCCTCCTCGTCCAGCGGGCGCTTGCGGAGCAGGAGCACCACCAGACCGCCCAGGACCACCAGTCCCACGGCCAGGGAGGCGATGACCGGGGTGGCCGCCGAGCTGCCGCTGGTCGCCAGCCGTTCCTCGTCCGGGGAGGTCGCCGTGAGGGCCGCGGACTGGGCGCCCAGTGCCTCGGCCGCCGAGCCGGAACCGGACCCCGAGGCCACGCCCGAGGCGTCACCCACCGCCGTCACCGGGGGCTGCAGCCAGACCGCCGTGGCCGTGGCGGCGGCCGCGGAGGCGCTGGAGCCGGCCACGATCTGGGCGTGGGCCGGCAGCTCGCCGGTGAAGACCCGCCCGACCGGCACCTTGGTCGCGCCCTGGACGGTGACCGAAGCCGTCCCGTCGGGGGTGCCCGCGGGCACCTCGAAGTACAGCCGGCTCCCGTTGACCGCGGTGGTCAGCGGCTGCCCCTCGCCGTCCACCACCCGCACCCCCATCGCGACGGCCGCCGCGTCGGGGATGACCGACACGCTCGGCGCCCCGGTCCGCACGGTCACCGGGCCGAGCCGGGTACCCACCGCCCCCGACACGTCGCCCGGGTCCAGCCCGAGCGAGGCCGGCGGCTCCGGCAGCTGCCCCGCGGCCCGCTGCAGGTAGTCGGCCAGTTTCTCGGCCGCCGGGTCCGTGGCCTCGACCTGTGCCCCGTCCGCCAGCCGCCAGATCGCCACCTGGGTCCCGGCGGCCGCGCTCTCCGCGGTGAGGGCCCCGGCCCCGGCCGCCTTGGCGAGCCCGGCCAGGTCGTTGTGCTGCGGGTAGGAATGCTCCAGGACCCAGCGGATCCGGCCCGCCTCCCGGTTCCCGGCGAGCGGGCTGCCGCTCCAGCCGCTCTCGGTGTACCGGGCCTGTGGTTGGGCGTTGCCCGTCACGCCGACCCCGTAGGTCTGGAGCATCCCGCCGCCGTCGACCCGCATCTCGTAGAGCCCGGCCGGGATCTGCCGGACCGAGCCGTCCCCGGACCGCAGGACCGCCTGCCCGAACGTCTTCAGCCCGTCCAGCACGGCGCTCGCACCCTCGGGTGACCTGGGCGCCTCCGGGCCGGAGTCGGCGGCCGCCCGCGCCGCGGGCGCGGTGGCGAGGGCCGCGGCCAGCAGGGCCACCGCCAGCGGTCTGCGCGCGGAGCCCCGTACCGCGGCGGGAGGTTCGAAGGGAACCGCAGCAGGAGCAGGAGCGGGCGTGGACGCAGGAGCGGAATCAGGAGCGGAGGATGCGGGAACGGCAATCGACACAGTCTTCCCCTTCGGGCCAAAGACCCAGGTGCCCGTGAGTACCGGGGAATCCTATCCGCCTCGAACACTCAGACCACCGCCGCCTCCTGAGTGTCCATCAGTGGCGTGTCGGTCCGCACCACGCGCCGGAAGGCCGCGGTCCCCCGGTTCAGGTCGTGCCCGATGGCCGTCGCGTCGATCTCCGCGGAGAACCGCCGGTTCCCCTCGCCGTCGGGCGGGTCCTCCCTCACCCGTAGGCGCCCGTGCACCACCAGCGGCTCGCCGACCGATACGGAACCGGCGAGGTTCACGGCGAGCGTCCGCCGCGCCCACACCGTGTAGAAACTGGTGGGTCCGTCGGTCCAGGCGTCCTTGCGCCGGTCGAAGTACCGTGGCGTCACCGCGAAGCGGAACCGCGCCGCCGGACCGCTCCCCGTCTCCCTGTAGTCGATCTGCGTCGCCACATGCCCCACCAGCGTCACCTGGGTGTCGTACATCCCGGTCGCCCTCCCCCGTGGTTCCGGCCCGTACGGATCCGCGCGGACCAGCCGTACGGACCATCCGTACGCGGTACGAACCATGCTGGGGCAGGCCGCCGATCCCCGCTCCGGCCTGTGGATTACTGCCGGGTTGTGGACAACTTGCTCCCCCCTGCGGCCACCGTGGCGTACTGCTCCCGCACTTCCCGGTAGCGCAGCAGCTCCGCCGCCACCGGTTCCAGCACCCGGGCCCGCCCGCACCCGGCCGCCGCCTGCCGCAGTCTGCGCTCCGCGTCCTGTCCGTAGCGCCGCGCCGGACCCCGGGCCGCGATCGAGCAGGACCATTCCACGAGCGGCCCGCCGATGATGCCCGCCACCATCAGCAGCACCGGCGGCAGCAGCCTCGGTTCCAGGACCCCGACGATCTGCCCGACCAGCCACAGCCCGCCGAAGATCTGCAGCAGGGTCATGGCCGCCTGGGCCAGCACCGCCGCCGGCCACCACGTGGGTCTCGGCGGTTTGACGCTCGGCACCGCGACCGCCGTCCCGAGGGTCACCGCGATCTCGTCCAGCGCCTCCGGGAGCCCGTCGGCGCCGCGCACCGCGGCCTCGCGGACCGCCTGCGCCCACGGGTCGGGCAGCCCGGACACCGCCTCGTCGGCGACCACCCGTACGGCCTGCTCCACCCGCTGACGTGCGGTCACCTCCTCCTCGACCGGGGCCTGGGCGACCGCCGGACCGCGACCGCCGATGGCCGCGAGGGCGGCCAGACCCGCCAGGGTGCGCGGCGCCCGACGGCTCTCGTACCAGCGCCACAGCCGCAGCCACGGCGTCCCGCACGCCTTGCCGGCGTTGCGCCGCCACGCGCGTTCGGCGGCGAGCCCGGCCGCGTACGCCCCGACCGCCTCGGCGAGCCGGTCCTCGAACTCGGCGCGTGCGGCCTCCCCGATCTCCGGCCCCGGGTGTCCGTCGGCCACGTACAGCGGGCGCAGGCGCACGGCCGCGCGGTCGACGTCGGCGGAGATCCGCCGGGTGGCCGCGCCCTTCTCCTGGGTGAACTGTCCGAGGAGTTCGCGCAGTTCCCCGACGCCCTCCCCGGTGAGGGCGGACAGCCCGAGGACGGTGGCACCGGGCTCGCCGTGCTCGCCGAGGGCGATGCCGTCGTCGTCGAGGAGCCGGCGCAGGTCGTCCAGTACGAGGTCGGCGGCCTCCCCGGGCAGCCGGTCCACCTGGTTCAGGACGACGAAGGTCACCTCCGCGTGCCCGGCGAGCGGCCGCAGGTACCGCTCGTGCAGCACGGCGTCCGCGTACTTCTCCGGATCCACCACCCACACCACGGCGTCGACCAGCGCCAGTACGCGGTCCACGTGGTCCCGGTGCGCGCCGACCGCCGAGTCCAGGTCGGGCAGGTCGACGAGGACCATCCCGCGCAGCGCCTCCGCCTCCGGGGTCTCGCGGGGCCGGCGCCGCAGCCGCCCCGGGATCTCCAGCCGGTCCAGCAGTCCGGCGGCTCCGTCCGACCAGCTGCACGCGATGGGCGCCGCGGTGGTCGGGCGGCGCAGCCCCATCTCGGAGATCTGCACACCGGCGAGTGAATTGAAGAGAGTGGACTTGCCGCTTCCGGTGGCTCCGGCGATCGCGACGACCGTGTGCTGGGGCGAGAGCCCGCGGCGCGCGGCCGCCTCGTCCAGTACCCGTCCGGCCTCGGCGAGGGTCTTCCCGTCGAGCCTGGTCCGGGACAGCCCGACCAGCTGGCGCAGCGCGTCGAGGCGCAGCCGCAGGGCCTGCCCCTCGGGGCTGAGCGGAGGCGCGGTCGACTTGCCGCCGTCGCTGCCGGCGCCGGAAACGGCCCGGACGAGGGCCTCGTCGCCCTCGTCGCCCTCGCCGCCCTCGCACTCCTCCTCGTCCTGGTTCCCGTCGACGGCCCGGGGGCGCGAGCGCGCGATGAGTCCGTCGTCCCAGCGGTCGTCGGTGCGGTCGGTCAGGGCGGTCACCGCGTCACCTCTCCTTCTGCAGTACGGACAGCGCGGCAATCAGCTCGGCCTGTGGTTCCGGGGTCACTTCGAGCGCCTCCAGCGGGGCGAGCCGGCGGTCGCGTTCGGCGCGCAGCACCTGGTCGAGGTGGTCGCCGACCAGTTCCCCGCCCCGGTCGCGCAGCCGCAGGGCGGCCTGCGCGCCGATCCGTTCGGCGAGCTTCTCCCCTGCGGGCCGGGCCCGTTTGCCGCCGAGGAGGACGGCGACGAGAAGGGCGGCGACGCCGTCGGGGTCGGGTGCGGGCTGTCTGTCGCTCTTGGCCACCTCCTCCTGGGCGAGTTCCTCCAGGACCCGCCGCCAGCGGCGTACGGCCAGGCCGATGCGCTCACCCGCCTCCCGGTCGGGCCCGGGCAGCGAGACGGCTCCGGCGGCCGGCTCGCGCCGCCAGGCATCGGCGATGCGCTCGTCGGCGGCGGCGACGGCGCACTGGAGGAGCGCGGCGAGAGATTCGGCGAGCGAGTCCAGCAGTTCGTCGGCGCTCGTGTCGAGCGGGTATCCGCGCCACCGGGTCAGCGCGTCCCCGGCCAGTACGGCGCCGTGGTCGAGACGGTTGCGGACCCGCTTGCCCTCCCGTTTGTACGCGTCCTCGACGGCCGAGGTCAGCCGTACGGCGGCGGCGTGCTGGGAGGCGACGGCGGAGGCGAGCTCCGGCATCCGGCGCGCGAGGGAGTCCAGCGCGCCGAGTGCGGTGCGCCCGACGGCGTACTGCCGGGCGGCGGGGTCCTGTGCGTGGTGGGCGAGCCAGGCGTACAGCGGGGCGACGGCGCTGGCCGGCAGGAGCCCGCCTCCGCCGGCGGACTCGGGCAGCTCCGGGACGGTGAACCGCGGTACGTCGCCCAGCCCGGCCTTGGTGAGCAGGGCCCCGTACTGCCGCGAGACCTCGGCGAGCACCTGGTGCGGCACCCGGTCGAGGACGGTGATGAGGGTGGCTTTGTACTGCTTGGCGGTGCGCAGCAGGTGCCAGGGGACGGCGTCGGCGTACCGCGAGGCGGTGGTGACCATCACCCAGACGTCGGCGGCGCAGACGAGCTGGGCGGCGAGGGTGCGGTTCTCGACGACCAGGGAGTCGATGTCGGGGGCGTCGAGGATGGCGAGCCCGCGCGGCAGGCTGGAAACGGTCTCGATCCGCATCTCGCGGGTCGCGTGGGTGTGGGCCGGTCCGCGGTCGCGGGCCCGGGATCTGGCGGCTGGGGGCGTCTCCTGTTCCTCGTGCGGCACCCAGACCCGCATCAGGTCGGGCAGCACGCGCATGCCGGCGAACCAGTGGTGGTCGTCCGGATGGCAGACGAGCACCGGGGTGCGTGTGGTCGGGCGCAGCACCCCGGCTTCGCTGACCTGTCGGCCGACGAGGGAGTTGACGAGGGTGGACTTACCGGCCCCGGTGGACCCGCCCACGACGGCGAGCATCGGCGCCTCGGGCGCCTTCAGCCGGGGTACGAGGTAGTCGTCGAGCTGCGCGAGCAGCTCGGCTCTGGTCTGGCGGGCGCGCGGAGCGCCGGGCAGGGGCAGCGGCAGACGCACGGACGCGACCCGGTCGCGCAGGGCGGACAGGGCATCGAGCAGCTGAGGCCGAACATCCAAGGTCACCACATGCGAAGAATGCCCAATTTGGGACTATTTTTGAAGCTTATACGTCCTCTGCGCGCCGACCGCGATTCCAGTGGGACATTCTGGGCACGGCGGACGAGTGGGGCGCAGGCATAACGAGTGCACAACACCAAGGGCGACGCGGCGCAAAAGCGATGCGAGAATCGCACCTGCCTGCGATTATCGGGACCGCTTCACCGAACCTCCACATCGTGGCCCGCGAGTGAAGCAACCGGGACAAGGCGACCGGAGCCCTATCCTTGACCCGGCACGGACCTCAGCCCCACCCCCACCGGAGGCTCCAGGCCGACCAAGGCCACCTTCCGGCCCCCGTAGCTCAGTGGATAGAGCAGGTGCCTTCTAAGCACTTGGCCGCAGGTTCGAGTCCTGCCGGGGGCACTCTTTCCGCACCACCCGAAGCCCTCCCTCCGTGGAGGGCTTTCGTGTGGGTAAAACAGCTGAAAAGCTTCTCGTGGTAACGCGGCGAGAGCCACCTGCGATCAGCGAACTCAACGGCGAATGCGGACCAGTTCACCGCGCCGGCTCCGGAACGGAACGCATCCGCCAGGGCCGGGCGGGCCGACCGACTTGCGGGAAGGCCGGGGATGCGGTTGCGTCGAAGGAGATGGGTACGTGGTTTCCGTCTCCCCTGGTTGGGGGTGAGCCCTCGTGCTGTTCACCCATCGCGCGGACGCCGGCGAGCGGCTCGCCGAAGCTCTCCGGCACCTGAACGCGGAGGATCCCGTCGTACTGGGCCTGCCCCGCGGCGGAGTCCCGGTCGCCTACCGGGTCGCGCGCGCGCTCGGCGCGCCGCTCGACGTCATCGTGGTGCGCAAGCTCGGCGTTCCCCACCACCGCGAGCTGGGCTTCGGCGCCATCGGCGAGGGTGGCGTACGCGTCATCAGCGAGGACATCGTCCGCGGCAGCCGGGTGGGCCCGCAGGACATCGCGGCGGTGGAGCACGCCGAGGAGGCGGAGCTCGCCCGGCAGGCCGCGAGGTTCCGCGGGGACCGGCCGCGGGTTCCCCTGGACGGCCGGACCGTGATCATCGTGGACGACGGGATCGCGACCGGCGCCACGGCCGCCGCCGCGTGCGAGGTCGTACGGGCGCAGGGCGCGGCGCGGGTGGTGCTGGCCGTTCCGGTGGCCCCGCCGGAGGCCGTCGCCCGGCTGGGCTCCGTCGCCGACGAGGTGGTGTGCCTCGCCACGCCGCATGCCTTCCGCGCCGTCGGCGAGTGGTACCAGGACTTCTCCCAGACCCCCGACGAGGAGGTCGTCTTCCTCCTGGCGCGGGCGGCGGCCGACCCCGTCAGCCGCCCGCCCGTCCGGGCCACCGAGGTCGAGGTGGAAGCCGGCGGCCTCGTCCTGGCCGGGGACCTCGCCCTGCCGGAGGGCGCCGGGGCGGTCGTGGTCTTCGCGCACGGCTCCGGCAGCAGCCGCCACAGCCCGCGCAATCGGTCCGTGGCGGCGGACCTCAACCGGGCGGGCCTCGCCACCCTGCTCCTCGACCTGCTCACGCCCGACGAGGAGGCCGACCGGGCCAACGTCTTCGACATCGAGACCCTGGCCGGGCGGCTCGCGGACGCCACCGCCTGGCTACGCCGGCGCGAGTTCCTCCCGACGGGCTGGTTCGGGGCGAGCACGGGGGCCGCGGCAGCGCTGTGGGCGGCCGGGGAGACGGGCGCCGACATCGGCGCCGTGGTGTCCCGCGGCGGCCGGCCGGACCTGGCCGGTGAGCGGCTCGCCGCCGTACGGGCCCCCACGCTGCTGATCGTGGGCGGCCGGGATTCGACGGTGCTCGACCTCAATCGCCGGGCCCAGCGCGAGCTTCGCTGCGAGAACCGGCTGGAGGTCGTCCCGGGGGCCACTCACCTCTTCGAGGAGCCGGGAGCCCTGGACGAGGTGGCCGGCCTGGCCCGCGACTGGTTCACCCGCCACCTGATGCCGCAGTAGACCGGACCGGTCGCACGGGGCGGCTGTAGCGGCAGCGGTGGCGCGGCAGTGGCGGCACGCGCGACCATGAGGAGATGGAGCAGCCGTCGGTGCGGGAGGTCAGCACCCCGGGCCGCATCGCGTCGCCCGGCGAGGGCATCGGCCCGGAGGAGCTGGCGCTCGCGGCCCGCAACCACGGGCTTCCGCTGGAGGCCCTGCGCTACGAGGTCACACCGCCCGGACTGCACTACGTCCTGGTCCACTACGACATACCCGCCACCGACCCGGCCGGATGGTCGCTCACCGTCGGGGGCCGGGTGCGTACCCCGCTGTCCCTGGACCTTGCCGCCCTGCGCGCGTTCCCCGCGGTCACCCACCGCGTCACGATGGAGTGCGCGGGCAACGGCCGGGCCCGCCTGACGCCCCGGCCGGTCAGCCAGCCCTGGCTGGTCGAGGCCGTGGGCACCGCCGACTGGACGGGCGTACCGCTGCGTGTGGTGCTCGCCGAGGCCGGGGTGCGGCCGGACGCCGTCGAGGCCGTGTTCACCGGCGCCGACCACGGGGTCGAGCGCGGCGTCGAGCAGGACTACCGGCGCAGCCTGCCGGTGGCCGCCGCCACGGGGGACGACCCCGAGGTGCTGATCGCCTACGCCATGAACGGCCTGCCCCTGCCCCCGCAGCACGGGTGTCCCTTGCGACTGGTCGTGCCCGGCTGGTACGGGATGGCGCACGTCAAATGGCTGCGCGAGATCACCCTCGTCGACGCGCCGTTCACCGGCTTCCAGCAGGTGGTCGCCTACCGCTACCGGCCGGCCGCCGGCGATCCGGACGACCCCGGCGAGCCGGTCACCCGGATCGCGCCGCGCGCCCTGATGGTCCCGCCGGGATTCCCCGACTTCATGTCCCGCATCCGCGTCGTGCACCCCGGCCCCGTACCGCTGCGGGGGCGGGCCTGGTCCGGCCACGGGGCCGTCGACCGGGTGGAGGTGAGCGCCGACGGGGGCCGCACCTGGACCCGGGCCGAGGTCGCGCCGCCGGGGCCGCACCGGTGGGCGTGGCAGGCCTGGTCCTGTGTCTGGACGGCGGCGCCGGGACTCCACGCGCTCACCGTCCGCGCGACGGACGCCGCGGGCGGTACGCAGCCCCTCGAACAGCCGTGGAACCGGGGCGGTTTCGGCAACAACCTGGTCCAGCGGGTACCGGTCCTGTGCTGCTGAGCGCGCTGCCCGCCGGCGGCGCGCCCTCAGCCGTGCACTCCCGGGGAGATCAGGAGATGCCGAGAAGCCTGACCGCTTGGTAGTAGGTCCACGCGGTGCCGTCGCAGGAGCTCCTGCGGGAGCCCGAGTACTGTGCGCAGACCCGCTTCAGGTCCGCGTGGAACGCCAGGTCCAGCCGGGTCTTGGCGGACGGGAACAGCCCCGCCGCACGGTGGTTGCGGTAGCCGAAGTCGTGGCGCGCGCAGGCATCCGCGAAGGGGAAGCCGAGGGGGTTGTCGGGGGACGAGGTGCAGTGGTCCGTCGACCAGTCGAACCCGTACGCGGCCCAGGCCACCCGGTGCTCGCGGGCGTCGGCCCATGCGTGGTAGCTGGCGGCGCCGGTCTGCGTCCAGCGGCTCAGCACCTGTGGCTTGTCGGCCGGGACCTGCGGCGCTGCCCAGGCCGCCGGGGCGAGGGCGAGCACCGCGGTGGCGGTGGCGGTGGCGAGAGCGGGGACGAGGCGGCGACGGCGCATGGAGTTCCTCGGTGCCGGGACGGAAGGATCACCTCCGGCCAACTCCCCGGGGCACCTCCCGGTTACTGCGCGTCGGCGGAACCGGACCGGACACCCTCCCAGGTATGAGCCCGTATGGGACTTGCGGCGCAGTTCCGGTTCGTCCTGAGGAGGGACGCGCGGTGGGGGTCCGCCGTCCGAGACTGGAAAGCATGAACCGCCGCCCGCTCGTCGTCGCCGCAGCCACCGTGGGTGTCCTCGCCACCGCCGCCTTCGCGCTGCCCGGCCTGCCGCCCAACCCCGTGACCGACACCATCGACAGCAAGGTGTACAAGGAGAAGGGCAAGCGCTTCGCGAGCGCCGCCGATGCCCCCACGCGTGAGAAGGCGCCGTTCGCCCTTCCGTCCTGGATACCCAAGGACGCCACCGACGTCCGCATACGGGTACGCACGACCGGCAAGGCCCGGCTGATCCGGTTCACCCTCGGCGCGACCCCTCTGGACGGCCCCCAGTGCGGGGCCGTGACGCCGAAGCCGGTGGGCGCCCCGGAGCTGCACGCCAGGTGGTGGCCCGGCAGCCTGCGCGAGGGCGTGCGGGCCGAGTGCCGGGGCGCCCACCAGTACCAGGTCGCGGTGCGTGGCAAGCGGGTGTACGCCTGGACGGACGGCACCGCGTCCCCGAGCTCCGTGGGGCCCCGGGACGGCGCCGCCGCCACGCCCCGGACCCAGGGCTGACCACTCGGCCCGCCCGCCACTCCCGGCCCGCCCGGCGTGGCCGCCACGCCGTGCCGCATATCGGCTGACCATGCGTCATGTGCGCACTATCGTGACCGACATGGACATCCGCCGGGCCCTCACCCCCGCCGAGCTCGCCGCCGCCGAGCCCCTCTTCGACGGGCCTGTCCGCAAGGAGTGGTCCGAGCGCTTCCTCGCCGCCCCGGGACACCTGATGCTCATCGCCTATGTCGACGGCGTGCCCGCCGGGATGGTCTCGGGCATCGAGATGAGCCACCCCGACAAGGGCACCGAGATGTGCCTGTACGAGCTCTCCGTGGACGAGGGGTACCGCCGCCGCGGCATCGGCCGCCAACTGACCCTGGCCCTCGCCGAGGAGGCGAAGGCGCGCGGCTGCTACGGCATGTGGGTGGGGGTCGACACGGACAACGAGGCCGCTCTGGCCACCTACGATGCCGCCGGCGCCCGCGACGAGGGGGTCTTCTCCATGCGCGGCTGGCCCTTCGCCCCGTAGCTCCGGGGCACGGCGTCCGCGCGCCTCCCCACGGGCTGCTCCGCGCACCGCCTCCCCGGCAAACTCCTGCGCTGCCCGGCGCTTAGGGTGTTCGCTGGTCGATCCGTCGGTCGACCGGGGGATCGGGGGGCAGATGAACAGTGCGACCGAGGTGTTCGAGCCACTGAGGGCGGACGATCCGTCCGTCGTGGCCGGATACCGCATCGCGGCCCGGCTCGGCGCGGGCGGCATGGGCCGGGTCTACCTGTCGCACACTCAGGGCGGCCGCCCGGTGGCGATCAAGGTCGTACGCCCGGAACTGGCCGAGGACCCGGCGTTCCGGCGGCGGTTCCGCCGTGAGGTGGAGGCCGCCCGGCGGGTCCGGGGCGCGTACACCGCCGAACTGATCGACGCCGACGCGGACGCGACGACACCCTGGCTGGCCACCCTCTACGTACCCGGACCCTCGCTGTCGCAAGCCGTGACCCGGCGCGGACCGCTGCCCGTGCCCGCCGTGCTGTGGCTGATGGCGGGCGTGGCCGAGGCCCTGCAGGCCATCCATGGTGCGGGCATCGTGCACCGCGACCTGAAGCCGTCGAACGTGCTCCTGGCCGCCGACGGGCCCCGCGTCATCGACTTCGGCATCTCGCTGGCGTCCGACACCACCGCGCACACCGCCACGGGCGCCACCATCGGCACGCCCCAGTACATGTCCCCCGAGCAGGCGTCGGCGGGGGAGGTCACCGCAGCCGCCGACGTGTTCGCGCTGGGCCAGACCGCGGCGTTCGCCGCGCTGGGTGAGCCGCTGTACGGCACCGGCCCCTCCGCGACGGTGCTGTACCGGATCGTGCACTCCGAGCCCGATCTGTCCCGGCTTCCGGAGGAGCTGCGTCCGCTGCTCGCCCGGTGCCTGGCCACCGATCCGCGGGAGCGGGCCACCGCCGCCGAGATCGTGGCGTGGTGCCGGAGGGAACTGGGCGAGGACGCCGACGCGGACGGCGGTCCGGCACTCTGGCGCGAGGTGACCGGACCGGAACTGGCCGCCCCCGAGCCCCTGGCGGAGCCCGTGCCGGAGCAGGTGCCGGCGCCCGTCGCCGCGCACACGATGCCCCGGGTGTGGCAGCCTCCGGAGCCGGCGGCTCCGGAAGGACCGGGGCAACGGCGCAAGCGCCGACGGCGCAACGCGGCGGTCACCGCCGCGTCGGTGGTGACGGTCGCACTGCTGGTGGGCACGGTCTGGTCGGTCGTCGACCGGGCGGCGGACAGTCTGCGCGACCGCGCGAAGTCCCCGACGGCCAAGGGCACACCGGCGGGTTCGGCCCGCTCGGCGAGCGGTGACCCGACCCGGAAGTCCGCCGAAGCCGCACAGCAACCGAGCCCGACCCCCACCCCGAGCGCTCCCCCGAAGGCCATCCCCTACCCGTCGTTGAGCCTGGACGAGGACAACTCGGTCGCCATCAAGGAACCGGTCCAGCGCGCCACTCGCTCCGGGGACCTCCGCCTGACCTGCGACCACCCGTTCTGCGCGCTGGAGAGCGACACCAGCGTGATCACCCAGCTGTCGGGCAAACCGAACGGCTCCCTCGACTCCTGCCGGACAGCCCTCAAGGACAGATCGGCCACGAGAAGACAGCGCCTGGACGATGCGGCGGCCGGCAGCGAGTTCTGCGTCCAGCACCCGTCGGGGGACATCGCGCTGCTCGTGCTCACGCTCAAGTCGATACCGTGGACCGAGGACGTACCGAGCTTCCTCAGGGCTGACATGACGGTCTGGCGCGCGGCCTGACGGAGCGGTCGGCCGCGCGGGCCGCGCCGGAGCCGGATCCGCCCGTGCGGCGGCGTGTCGTGCGCCCACTCGGCGCACCCTCCGCGCGCCCGACCCGCCGCTCGCAGAACATCGGCCCCATGACCGCATTCGCCGTGCTCCTCCCCGCCGCCGCCCTGCTCGCAGCCACCGTCACGGGCTCCCCTCCGGCTCCCGGCTCCGACGCCACCGCCCCCTACGTCGTCGTCCTCAAGGACACCACCTCCCGCGCACCGACCCACGCCCTGGCCGCGGAGGCCGTGGCAGCCGGCGACGAGGTCGAGGCCGTCTACGACGCCGCCCTGAACGGCTTCGCCGTTCGCGCCACGGCCGCCCGGGCCGCCGCCCTGGCCGCCGACCCCCGGGTGGCCTCGGTGGAGCCGGACGCGCAGTTCCACACCACCGACGAACCCCCGACCCGGCCGCAGGCTCCCGCGCCCTGGTCCCTGGACCGGATCGACCAGCGAGAACTCCCGCTCGACGGCTCGTACACGTACCCCGGCAGGGCCGAGGGCGTCACCGTCTACGTCGTCGACACCGGCATCAACACCGGCCACGTGGAATTCGGCGGCCGCGCCCGCGCCGGCTACAACGCGGTGTTCCTCGGCAGCTCCCGCGACTGCAGCGGCCACGGCACCCATGTCGCCGCGACGGTGGGCGGGGAGACGTACGGGGTGGCCAAGGGGGTCTCGCTCGTCGGGGTGAAGGTGGCCGACTGCCGTGGTTCCGCGTCCCTGTCGGCGATCCTCAAGGGCCTCGACTGGGTGGTGAAGGACGCCGCCGAGTCCCCCACCACCCCGGCCGTGGCCAACATGAGCATCGGCGGCAGCCGCAGCTACGCGCTCGACACCTCGGTGGTGCGGGCCGTGGCCAGGGGGATCACCTTCACCGTGGCCGCCGGGAACGGTCGCAGGAGCGCCTGTTCCGGATCCCCTGCCGCCGTCCCCCAGGCCCTCACGGTCGGCGCGACCGACGCCGAGGACCGCCGGGCGCCGTTCTCCAACCACGGCCCCTGCGTGGATCTCTCGGCTCCCGGCGTGGGCATCACCTCGGCCTGGAAGGACTCCGCCACCGCCACGGCCCGCTCTTCCGGCACCTCGATGGCCGCCCCGCACGTGGCCGGGGTCGCCGCGCTCATCCTGGCGCGCGGTACGGCGCGCACCCCGGCGCAGGTGTCCGAGGAACTGCTGCACAGCGCCGTGTCCGACCGGATCACCGGGCTCCCGGCCGGCACCCCGAACCTGCTGCTCCACACCCCCACCGGACGCTGACCCCGCCCCTCCCTTCCCACCCCGACCAGTCGGTATCCGATGGGCCATCAGACCATCTCTGATGGCCCATCAATTTGTGTGTGCTTCGGGCGAAAGCAAGTCATTGACTTCTCATCACGGCGACGCGTCAATATCGGCCACCGCACCGGCTCGGCCTCCCCCACACAGCGGGTGGGGGGAGGGGTTCGTCATGACGAAGGAGTCGCGACCCAGTGAGTACGAGAACGCTCAGACGAAGAGTGCTGGCCGGGGCGGGAGCCCTGTCCCTGGCCCTGACGGGTGGCGTGGTGGCCCTGACGGGTGCCGCGCAGGCCGCGACCAGGACCACGGCGGTGTTCGAGAACTGCGACGCCCCGGCGCCGCAGCCGGACGGCTCCGGCAACCAGAACTACACGGTCACCCTGCCCGACGGCGCCAAGGCCGGCGACGTCGTCCCGATCACGATCGACCCGGGTGCGAGCCCGCTGATCCCCTCGTTCTCCGTCACCACGGTGAACACCTCCAAGATCACCCTCAAGGTCGGTACCACCACCCAGGTGGTCACCAGCCCGCCGGAGACGGTCTCCGTCGTGGCCGGGCAGCCGCTCGACCCCAAGGCGTTCTCCGGAACCGTCAAGATCCCGGACGGCACCGAGGGCACCGCGGTCCAGGTCGCCCTCGACCTGGCGGTGACCGACGCGGACCTGTCCGGTTCGGTCTTCACCACCACCTGTACCCCGGCGCCGCGCCCGAGCGCCTCGCACGGCTCGGTCGCGGTCGAGGCCCTGCCCAAGGACCCGGTCACCACGAAGCTGACGCCCAACAGCGGCCCGGCGGGCACCGCCGTCGCCGTGACCGGCGCCAACTTCCCGGCCGGCGCCGTCACCTGCTCCGCCCTGCTCGCGGGCGCGGTGACAGGTGACACCGGCACGGGTACGGCCGACGCGTCCGGCGCGGCCACCTGCAACGTCACGGTCACCAAGAAGGCCGACGCGATCAGGATCGACGGTTCGATCACCCCGTACAAGGCCTTCGTGTTCCTGGAGGAGCAGGCCGGTGTGAAGAACCCGGTCGACGTCGAGGTCCTGCCCGGACCGCTGGCCCTCGGCCCCAAGGACGGCCAGCCGGCCGTCAGCTTCGGCGCGGTCACCATCAACGGCAAGGCCCAGTCGGTGGTCGGCGTCTTCAACGCCGCGACCGTCCAGGACTTCCGCGGCGGCTCGCTCGGCTGGGACGTGACGGCGACGCGCACGCCGTTCCTGAACCAGACCACCGGCCACTCGATGGCCAAGGCGCAGATCGGCATCCAGCCGTCCTGCACCGTGACCAACCCGGACAGCCCGAGCACCTGCACCGCGGGCACGCCCGGGGCGATCTCCGACGTCCCGATGAAGGTGGCCTCCCAGGCCGCCGGCGGGGACGAGCTGACCGGCGGTGAGTTCGCCGTCGGCGGCGCCGGAATGATCCAGCTCCCGCCCTTCATGTTCGCGGACACCTACCAGACGGTCGTGACCTTCTCGATCGCCTGACCGTACGGCCGCTCCCCCAGGGTGGTGCGGTGCTCCGGCGCCGCACCACCCCTTTCCCCTTTCCGCGCCCACTGGAGACCGCCCATGCGCACCCGCAGCCGGACCTGCACCCGCACCCTCCTGTACGGACTGCTCCTCGGCCTGCTGCTCGGCGGCGCGGGCCTGCTGCCGGCCACTGCGGCGAGCGCCGCGGACAACGGCACGTGGGGGGTGTTCCCGACGCCCGCGGCCGGCGCGGCGAAGAGCGACCGCGCGTACTTCTTCCACCAGGGCACGGCCGGGAGCACGCTGAGCGACAGCGTGACGATCGTGAACTCCTCCGACAGGGAGCAGACCTTCCAGGTCTTCGCCACCGATGCCGTGAACACCCCGGCGGGCGGCGCCTTCGCGCTGCTGCCGGTGGAGACGAAGCCGAAGGACGTCGGCGCGTGGATCACGCTGGCGCCGGAGACCGCGAGCACCGTCACCCTGCCCGCCAAGGGCCGCAAGGACATCCCGTTCACCGTGAAGGTCCCGGTGGACGCGGCGCCCGGTGACCACGTCGGCGGGATCGTCGCCCTGGGCACCGCCGTGGAGGGCGTGCGGCAGGAGGGCAAGGTCCAGGTCGGGGTGAAGCGCTCGGTGGGCGCCCGGCTCTACTTCCGGGTGCCGGGGCCGGTCATGGCCGGGCTGAGCGTGCAGGACGTACGGGTCAGCCGCTCGGCGCCGCTGCTGCCGTGGGTCGAGAACGCCCGGGCCACGATCTCGTACACGCTGGTCAACCGGGGCAACGTGGTCGTCGAGCCCGAGGTGGCGGTGTCCGCCGAGGGATTGTTCGGGCGCGAGGTGCTGAAGCGGCCCGCCCGCGAACTGAAGCTGCCCCTGCTGCCGGGCCAGCGGATCGAGCTGACCGAACCGTGGCAGGACGCCCCCCAGTCGGACCGGGTGACCGTGAAGGTCACGGCGGGCGCGACGGCCCACCCCGAACTGGTCTCGGTGTCCGAGACCGAGTTCATCGCCGTGCCCTGGCCGGCCGTGGGACTGCTCCTGGCACTGGCGGGCGCGGGCGCCACGGTACGGGCGCTGCGCCGTCGGCGCCGCGCGGCGGGCGAACGGCCGCCATCCGTACCGGAGCTGGCCCGGACGCACTGACCGCTCACCTCACGGTGCTCCCTACGGCAGCAGCCCCCGGCCGCGTGAAGGTGGCCGAGGGCTGCGGGGACTGCTGGGGGCGGGGCGGGTGGGGCGGGTCAGTGGTTGCGCGGGAAGCCCAGGTCCACGCCGAGGTGGCCCTCGGCGGGGTCCGGCCAGCGGGTCGTGACGACCTTGCCGCGGGTGTAGAAGTGGATGCCGTCGTTCCCGTAGATGTGGTGGTCGCCGAAGAGCGAGTCCTTCCAGCCACCGAAGGAGTGATAGCCCACCGGCACCGGGATCGGGACGTTGACGCCGACCATGCCGGCCTCGATCTCCAGCTGGAAGCGGCGGGCGGCGCCGCCGTCGCGGGTGAAGATCGCGGTGCCGTTGCCGAACGGCGAGGCGTTGATGAGGGCCACGCCCTCCTCGTAGGTCTCGGCGCGCAGCACGCACAGCACGGGGCCGAAGATCTCGTCGCGGTAGGCGTCGGAGTCGGTCTTCACGCGGTCCAGCAGGGACAGGCCGATCCAGTGGCCCTTCTCGTTGCCCTCGACCGTGAAGCCGGTGCCGTCGAGGACGACCTCCGCGCCCTGGTCGGCCGCGCCCTTGACGTACGAGGCGACCTTGTCGCGGTGGGCGGCGGTGATCAGCGGGCCCATCTCGGAGGTCGGGTCGTTGCCCGGGCCGATCTTGATCTTCTCGGCGCGCTCGCGGATCTTCTCGACGAGCTCGTCGCCGATCGCGCCGACGGCCACCACGGCGGAGATCGCCATGCAGCGCTCACCGGCCGAGCCGTAGGCCGCGGACACGGCCGCGTCGGCGGCGGCGTCCAGGTCGGCGTCCGGCAGCACCAGCATGTGGTTCTTGGCGCCGCCCAGGGCCTGGACGCGCTTGCCGTTGGCCGAGGCGGTGGTGTGGATGTGGCGGGCGATCGGGGTCGAGCCGACGAAGGAGACGGCCGCGATGCCGGGGTGGGCCAGCAGGGCGTCGACGGCCACCTTGTCGCCGTGGACCACGTTCAGCACACCCGCCGGGAGGCCGGCCTCGGTGGCCAGCTCGGCGAGCTTGTTGGCGGCCGACGGGTCCTTCTCGCTCGGCTTGAGGATGAAGGTGTTTCCGCAGGCCACGGCCAGCGGGAACATCCACATCGGCACCATCGCCGGGAAGTTGAAGGGGGTGATGCCCGCGACGACGCCCAGCGGCTGGCGGATCGAGGAGACGTCCACACGGTTGGAGACCGACGTGGAGAGCTCGCCCTTGAGCTGCGTGGTGATGCCGCAGGCGAGCTCGACGATCTCCAGGCCGCGGGCGACCTCGCCCAGCGCGTCCGAGTGGACCTTGCCGTGCTCGGCGGTGATCAGCGCGGCGATGGCGTCGCGGTTGGCGTCCAGCAGGGCGCGGTAGGCGAACAGCACCTTGGTGCGGGCGGCGAGCGAGGACTGGCCCCAGGTGAGGTAGGCCTCCCGGGCGACCTGTACGGCCGCGTCGACCTCGTCGGCCGAGGCGAGCGCCACCTGCGTGGTGACCTCGCCGGTGGCCGGGTCGGTGACCGGGCCGTAGTTGCCCGACGCGCCCTCGACGGTCTTGCCACCGATCCAGTGGTTGACGGTCTTCATGCCTTGCTCCTTCACAGATGGCGACGTCGCTGCGCGGCTTGCCGGTCGTACTCTTCACGGGCCGTGGCAGCGGCCTTGCGGGTCGCGGTCTCGGCCACAGGAACATCCCACCACGCCTGTGCCGGGGGTGGGCCCGACACAGTGTCGGGCGTTCGGGTCTGTACGTAGACACATGTGGGTCGGGTCGCCGAGCGGGCCTCGGCGAGGGCTTCGCGCAGGTCACGCGTGGTGCGGGCGCGGATCACGGCCATCCCGAGGGAGGCCGCGTTGGCCGCGAGGTCCACCGGAAGAGTCTCCCCCGTATATCCGGAGTCGGCCGACCGGAAGCGGTAGGCCGTGCCGAAGCCCTCGCCGCCCACCGCCCCCGACAGGCCGCCGATGGAGGCGTAGCCGTGGTTGTCGAGGATGACCACCTTGATCGGGGTCCCCTCCTGGACGGCCGTGACGATCTCGGTCGGATTCATCAGGTAGGTACCGTCACCGACCAGCGCCCACACCGGGCGGCCGGGCGCGGCCAGCGCCACGCCGATGGCGGCGGGGATCTCGTAGCCCATGCAGGAGTACCCGTACTCCACGTGGTACTGGTCCTGCGACCGGGCCCGCCACAGTTTGTGCAGGTCGCCGGGGAGGGATCCGGCCGCGTTGATCAGGATGTCGGTGTCGTCGACCAGGGCGTCGAGCAGCCCGAGCACCTGGGCCTGGGTGGGCGCGGTGTCCTCCTCCGTCTCCGGGACGGTGTAGGCCCGCTCCACGCGGCTCTCCCAGCGCCCCCGCTCGGCCGCGTATCGCGCTCCGTACGCCGGGTCCGTGCGGTGGCCCCCGACCGCGACCCGGAGCTCGTCGAGCGCCTCGCGGGCGTCGGCGACCAGGGGCAGGGCGGAGAGTTTGTGGGCGTCGTACGGGTCCAGGTTGAGGCCGATGAAACGGACTGATGGATTCCGGAAAAGGGTCGCGGAGGCGGTGGTGAAGTCGGTCAGCCGGGTCCCGGCCGCGATGACCAGGTCGGCCTCCCGGGCCAGCGCGGCGGCCGTGGAGGTCCCGGTGTGGCCGATCCCTCCCACGTCGGCGGGGTGCCCGTACGGCAGGACCCCCTTGCCCGCCTGGGTGACGGCGACCGGGATCCCCGTGGCCTCCGCGAAGGCGGCCAGTGCCGCGCCGGCCTCGCTGTGCCGGATCCCGCCGCCGGCGACGATCAGCGGGCGCGCGGAGTCCCGTACGGCCTCGGCGGCCCGGGCCAGCTCGTGCCGGTCCGGCCTGGGCCGGCGTACGCCCCACACACGCTCGGCGAAGAAGTCCTCGGGCCACTCGTACGCCTGTGCCTGCACGTCCTGCGGCAGCGCGAGGGTGACGGCGCCGGTCTGCACGGGGTCGGTGAGCACCCGGACGGCCTGGAGGGCGGCCGGGATCAGGGCCTCGGGGCGGGTGATCCGGTCGAAGAAGCGGGAGACGGGGCGCAGGGTGTCGTTGACGGAGATGTCCCCGGCGTACGGAACCTCCAGCTGCTGGAGGACGGGGTCGGCGGGCCGGGTGGCGAAGGTGTCGCCGGGCAGCAGGAGGACCGGGATCCGGTTGATCGTGGCGAGGGCGGCGCCGGTGACGAGGTTGGTGGCGCCGGGCCCGATGGATGTGGTGACGGCGTGCGCGGAGACGCGGCCGCACTGGCGGGCGTATCCGACGGCGGCGTGCACCATGGCCTGCTCGTTGCGGCCCTGGAAAAAGGGCATGACCTCGGGCCCGGTCTCCAGCAGGGCCTGGCCGATGCCCGCCACGTTCCCGTGCCCGAAGATCCCCCAGGTGGCGGCGATCAGCCGGTGCCGGTGCCCGTCGCGCTCGGTGTACTGGCGGGACAGGAAGCGGACGAGCGCCTGCGCGACGGTGAGCCTCACCGGTGATCCTCCGTTCGGCGCGGGGACGGGGGCGGGGACGGGGACGGGGACGGGGTTGAGGACGGCCCGGGGAAGGGCAGCCGGGGATCGATGTCCTGGCCGTCCCAGCTACCGCGGATCCAGCCGTGGTCGGGGTGGTCCCGGATCAGCCACTCGCGGGTCGCACCCGGTCCGGCCATGACGTTCAGGTAGTACATGTCGTGCCCGGGGGCGGCGATGGACGGCCCGTGCCAGCCGTCGGGGATCAGCACCGCGTCCCCGGTCCCCACCTCGGTGAGAATGTCGGTCTTCCCGGCCGGGGAAGGGCTCACGCGCTGGTAGCCGAGCCCGGGGGTGTCCCCGTGCGGGGCGATCTCGAAGTAGTAGATCTCCTCCAGGCGGGACTCCTCGCCGGGGTGGTGCTCGTCGTGCTTGTGGGGCGGATACGAGGACCAGTTCCCGCCGGGGGTGAGCACCTCGACGGCGATGAGGCGGTCGGCGGGGAAGGTGTCGGCGGCGGCGAAGTTGTTGACCTGGCGTGAGCAGTGCGCTGCCCCGCGGAGCTCGACGGGGACGTCGGCGGCGGGCCCGTACCGGGCGGGCAGCCGCCGCTCGCACCGGGCCCCGACGAGGGCGAACCGCCCGCCGTTCTCGGAGACGACCTCGGCGTGCGCGTCGCGGGGCAGGTACGCGAAGTCGCTGACGCCGTCGAACACCCCGGACCGCCCGTGCAGTCGGAACACCTCCGGTCCGCGGCCGGGTACCGGCTCCGGCCCCGGCGGCGTTCTGGGCGCGGGGTTCGGGGCGGAGTCCCGGTCATCCAGCCCCGCCGCCGTTCCATGCGCCGCCGTTCCATGCGCGGGTCGGGACAGCGCCCGGCAGCGGACCTCGCAGGCACCCGACAGGGGGAGCACGATCCACTCCGCACCGCCGCACGCGTGCGCGTACAGCTCCCCCGGGGCCAGGTCGAGAACCATCAGCCTCGTCCATTCCATACCCCACTCAGACACCACCGGCACGCCCGGCCACCTCCTCCACCTCGTCCGCGAACGGCATCGCCGCCGCACACGCCAGCCGTGAGGCGACGATCGCCCCGGCCGCGTTCGCGTACCTCATCACCTTCCCCAGATCCCACCCCGCCAGCAGCCCATGGCACAGCGCCCCGCCGAACGCGTCCCCCGCTCCCAGCCCGTTGACCACCTCCACCGGCACGGGCGCGACCTCCGCCACCGTCCCGTCGCGGTGGACCGCCAGAACGCCCTCCGGTCCGCGTTTGACGACCGCCAGTTCCACGCCCGCCGCGAGCAGCTCCCGTGCCGCCGCGTAGGGATCCGACTCGCCCGTGGCGATCTCGCACTCCTCCTTGTTCCCCACGGCCACCGTCGCCGACCGCAGCGCCCGCTCGTAGTACGGCCCGGGCTTCTCCCGCCACAGCATCGGCCGCCAGTCCAGGTCGAAGACCGTGGTCCCGGTCCTCGCACGGGCCTCCAGCGCCGCCAGCGTCGCCGCCCGCGAGGGCTCCTCGCTCAGACCCGTACCCGTCATCCAGAACACGCGGGCCGCCCGTACCGCCGCCAGGTCCACCTCGTCCGCGGCGATCTCCAGATCCGGGGCCTTCGGCAGCCGGTAGAAGTACAGCGGGAAGTGGTCCGGAGGGAAGATCTCGCAGAAGGTGACGGGGGTCGGCAGCCCGGCGACCTCGGTGACCCAGCGGTCGTCGACCCCGAACCCCCGCAGTTCGGAGCGCAGATACCCGCCGAAGGGGTCCGCGCCGGTACGGGTGATGACCGCCACCCGGCGCCCCAGCCGGGCCGCCGCGACGGCCACGTTGGTCGGGGAGCCGCCCAGGAACTTGCCGAACGTCTCCGCCTCGGCCAGTGGTATGCCCGTCGTCAACGGGTAGAGATCCACCCCGATCCGGCCCATCGTGATCAGGTCGAACGCGAACGGATCGCCGGTGCCGGTCACAGTCACTCCCTCCCGTTGGTCCTCCACCCTAAGGTGGCCGTTATGACGTCCTCCCCGCCCGCGTTGACCCGTATCCGCGTCGGTTCGGCTCCGGACTCCTGGGGTGTCTGGTTTCCCGACGACCCCCGGCAGACCCCGTGGGAACGCTTCCTCGACGAGGTCGCCGACGCCGGGTACGAGTGGATCGAACTCGGCCCCTACGGCTATCTGCCCACCGATCCCGCCCGCCTCGCCGAGGAAACGGCCAAGCGCGGACTGCGCGTCTCGGCCGGAACCGTCTTCACCGGACTCCATCACGGGCCAGCCGTGTGGGAGGACACCTGGGAGCACGTGTCGCGGATCGCGGCGCTCACCCAGGCCATGGGTGCGGCCCATCTCGTCGTCATCCCGTCCTTCTGGCGGGACGACAAGACCGGGGAGGTGCTGGAGGACCGCACCCTGACCCCCGCCCAATGGCGTGAACTGACCTCGCAGACCGAGCGCCTC
Organism: Streptomyces sp. NPDC054840; assembly: GCF_053611065.1. Classification (NCBI taxonomy): domain Bacteria; kingdom Bacillati; phylum Actinomycetota; class Actinomycetes; order Kitasatosporales; family Streptomycetaceae; genus Streptomyces; species Streptomyces sp. NPDC054840. The sequence goes on along the minus strand of NZ_JBSGZP010000028.1, from coordinate 1,922 downwards.
GGCCGGGAGGTCCAGGACCGTTACGGGCTGGGGATCGTCGTCCACCCGCACGCCGACACCCACATCGACACCCCTTCGAACGTGGCCCGCTTCCTGGACGCCACCGATCCCGCACTCGTCTCCCTCTGCCTGGACACGGGGCACTACGCCTACTGCGGCGGGGACAGCGTGCAGGCCGTGGAGACCTTCGGCGAGCGGATCGGCTACCTGCACCTCAAGCAGGTGGATCCACGGATCCTCGCCGAAGTGGTCGCCGAGGAGCTGCCCTTCGGGCCGGCCGTGGGCCGCGGGGTGATGTGCGAACCGCCCTCCGGGGTGCCGGCGCTGGAACCGGTGCTCGCGGCGGCCCAGCGTCTGGGCGTGGACCTCTTCGCCATCGTGGAACAGGACATGTACCCCTGTTCACCGGACCGGCCACTGCCGATCGCCCGGCGCACCCGCGCCTACCTCCGCTCCTGCGGCGCCCGCTGACCCTTCGACAGGAAGAGGAGTACGAGATGAACACGCTCGGTATCGCCGTCATCGGCACCGGGAAAATGGGCGCCGACCATGTCCGCCGGATCGGGCGGACCGTGGGCGGGGCCCGTGTGGTGGCCGTGGCCGACCCGGACGGGGACCGGGTCAAGGAGGTCGCGGGCACCCTGGACGGGGCGACGGCGCACACCGACCCGGCGGCGGCGATAGCCGCGCCCGGGGTTCAGGCGGTGCTGATCGCCTCTCCCGGTCCCGCCCACGAGGAGGCGATCCTGCAGGCGCTGGAGCGGGAGCTGCCGGTGCTGTGCGAGAAGCCGTTGACCCCGGACCCGGCGGGAGCCCTGCGGGTCATGGAGGCCGAACAGCGGCTGGGGCGGCGCCTGGTGCAGGTGGGGTTCATGCGGCGGTACGACCCCGAATACGCCCGGCTGAAGGAGCTGCTGGACGCGGGCGGGATCGGGCGCCCTCTCTTCCTGCACTGCCGGCACCGCAACGCCTCCTCGCCGTCGTTCTTCACCAGCGACATGCTGATCAGCGACTCGGTGGTGCACGAGGTGGACGCGGCCCGCTGGCTGCTGGGGCAGGAGATCAGCGCCGTCACCGTGCTCTCGCCCCGGCCCACGGCGGCCGCTCCCGGGGGGCTGAGCGATCCCCGGCTGGTGCTGCTGGAGACATCCGGCGGGGCCGTCGTCGACGTGGAGATCTTCGTCAACTGCGGTTTCGGCTACCAGGTGCAGTGCGAGGCGGTCGGCGAAGCGGGCAGTGCCCGGATCGGCGACGGTCACGCGATGGTCGTGCAGGCGGCGGGCCGTTGGGGTGGCGCGATCGACCAGGACTTCACGGTGCGCTTCGCCGACGCCTACGACCGCCAGCTGCGGAGCTGGGTGGCCGCGGCCGGGCGCGGCCGGGTGGCGGGGCCCGACGCGTGGGACGGCTACGCGGCGGCCGCCGTCTCCGAGGCCGGCCTGGCGGCGGCACGCAGCGGCGTGAGGTCCGTGGTGGAGCTGACGGAACGCCCCGCCCTGTACCGCTGACGGCCCGCGAACTCCTCACCCGACCCCTGTGGCGCTCTTGTCACAAGGATCCCCCTTCTGTCACGCATGTCCGCATCAAGCGGGTCTTCCGTCACAGGAGGTCGACAGCCCCTCCCCCGCCCTCGCTCCGCGTCGTTCCCCAGGCACAACCCGAGTGATCGTCAGTGTCCACGCGTCGGCTCCCCCGACGGCCCTCCCGGCCGGCCCCGCGGCGTGGACAAGGAGGTGTCCAGCATGAGCGACCGACAGCTGTGGTCGTACAAGGAGATCGCTGCCCACATCCGGGTCCAGCCGGACACCGTGCGCTCCTACCGCAAGCACGGGCTGCTGCCCACGCCCGACCACGTGGAGGGCGGCAAGCCCTACTGGTACGCCGACACCGTGCGCGCCTGGGTGGCGCGCCGGCCCGGGAAC
>NZ_JBSGZP010000027.1:0-24154 GCF_053611065.1 Streptomyces sp. NPDC054840 | reverse complement strand
GGCCAGCTCGGCCGCGGTCACGATGTTCGAGGTCGGCGCGTTGACGACCATCACGCCGGCCTTGGTGGCGGCGGAGACGTCCACGTTGTCCAGACCGACACCGGCGCGCGCGACGACCCGCAGCTTCTTGGCCACGGCGATGGCCTCGGCGTCGACCTTGGTGGCGGAGCGGACGAGGATCGCGTCGGCGTCGACGATCGCGGGCAGCAGCTCGGCGCGGTCCGCGCCGTTGCAGTGCCGGATCTCGAAGTCCGGGCCCAGCGCCTCGACGGTGGCGGGCGACAGCTCTTCGGCGATGAGTACGACAGGTTTCGAGCTCACGTGGGTCCTCACAAGTCCAGTGCGGACGGCCGTCCCGACGGCCGCAGGCGGTGGAGGGGGTAGCCGCGTGGAAGACGCACGACACTGTGGGCCTGACGCGTATGTGTTGAGCAGTGTAGTGGCGCTGACGGGCCGGATTCCCGCCTGTACGGAAGGATCACCCGTCCGTGGTTGGCCGGGGTGGACAAGCCGCGCCCGTGAGAGCCGGATTCCCGGCGTGGAATACCCGCCCGGTGATGCGCGGCGGGGCCGGGACCTCGCGTGTCCCGACCCTGCCGCCACGAGATCAGCTCTCGTCGTTGTCGACCCAGCTCATCAGCTTGCGCAGCTTCTTGCCGGTGGTCTCCAGCAGGTGCTCCTCGTCGGCCTTCTTGTACTCGTTGTACTTCGGCAGACCGGCCTTGTACTCGGCCATCCAGGTGTTGGCGAACTCGCCGCTCTGGATCTCCGCGAGGACCTTCTTCATCTCGGCCTTGGTGGCGTCGGTGATGACGCGCGGGCCGGTGATGTAGTCGCCCCACTCGGCGGTCTCGGAGACGGACCAGCGCATCTTCTCCAGGCCGCCCTCGTACATGAGGTCCACGATGAGCTTCAGCTCGTGCAGGCACTCGAAGTACGCGATCTCCGGCTGGTAGCCGGCCTCGGTCAGGGTTTCGAAACCGGCCTTGACCAGCGCGGAGGCGCCACCGCAGAGGACGGCCTGCTCACCGAACAGGTCGGTCTCGGTCTCCTCGGTGAAGGTGGTCTTGATGACGCCGGCGCGGGTGCCGCCGATGCCGGCCGCGTACGAGAGCGCGAGGGCGAAGGCGGAGCCGGTGAAGTCCTGCTCGACGGCGGCGATGCACGGAACGCCGCGGCCCTCCTCGTACTGACGGCGGACCAGGTGGCCCGGGCCCTTCGGGGCGACGAGGGCGACGTCCACGTTGGCCGGCGGCTTGATGAAGCCGTAGCGGACGTTGAAGCCGTGGCCGAAGAAGAGCGCGTCGCCCTCCTCGAGGTGCTCCTTGATGGACTCCTCGTAGATCTCGGCCTGCAGCGGGTCCGGGGTGAGGATCATGATGACGTTCGCCCAGGCGGCGGCCTCGGCCACGGGGACGACCTTCAGACCCTGCTCCTCGGCCTTGGCCTTGGACTTCGAGCCCTCCTTCAGACCGACGACGACGTCGACGCCGGAGTCACGGAGCGACAGCGCGTGGGCGTGGCCCTGGCTGCCGTAACCGATGACCGCGACCTTGCGGCCCTGGATGATGGACAGGTCGGCGTCGTTCTCGTAGAACAGCTCGGCCACTGGGATATCTCCTTGGTGCGCTGGTGTTGCTCCCACCGTACGGCGGGGAACGGAATCTGAGTTTCTCGGTCTCGCTATGCGAGCTGGGCGTGTCTGGCCGGGCTCACGTGTCCGCGGTGCCGGGCCGACGGGTCAGGCCCTGCGTCAGGCCCGGTGTCAGGCCCTGGTGTCAGGTCCTGCGTCAGGTCCTGCGTCAGGTCCTGCGTCAGGTCCTGCGTCAGGCGCTGCGGTCGAGCGCGCGCAGACTGCGGTCCGTGATGGACCGGCCGCCCCGCCCTATGGCGATCGTGCCGGACTGGACGAGCTCCTTGATGCCGAAGGGCTCCAGCATCTTCAGCATCGCGCCGAGCTTGTCGGAGCCGCCGGTGGCCTCGATGGTGACGGCCTCCGGGGAGACGTCGACCGTCTTGGCGCGGAACAGCTGGACGATCTCGACGATCTGTGACCGGGTCTCGTTGTCGGCGCGGACCTTCACCAGGACGAGCTCGCGCTCGATGGCGTTGTGGGACTCCAGCTCGACGATCTTGAGCACGTTGACCAGCTTGTTCAGCTGCTTGGTCACCTGCTCCAGCGGGAGGTCCTCGACGTTGACGACGATGGTGATGCGGGAGATGTCGGGGTGCTCGGTGACACCGACCGCGAGGGAATCGATGTTGAACCCACGGCGGGAGAACAAGGCGGCGATCCGGGCAAGGATGCCGGGCGTGTTCTCGACCAGGACGGAGAGCGTGTGCTTGGACATGTGGGGCGTTCTCTCTCTCGGGCTCTCTCGGCTCAGTCGTCTTCGTTGTCGCCGAAGTCGGGACGGACGCCCCGGGCTGCCATGACCTCGTCGTTGGAGGTACCGGCGGCGACCATCGGCCACACCATGGCGTCCTCGTGGACGATGAAGTCGACCACGACGGTACGGTCGTTGATCGCGTTGGCCTCGGCGATGACCCTGTCCAGGTCGGCCGGGTCCTCGCAGCGCAGCGCCACGCAGCCCATGGCCTCCGACAGCTTGACGAAGTCCGGGACGCGCGTGCCCTTGCGGGGCGCGATGGACTCGCCGAGCTGGGAGCCGACCGTGTCGTGACCGGTCTCGTCGGCGTGCAGAACGGTGTTGGAGTACCGCTGGTTGTAGAACAGGGTCTGCCACTGGCGGACCATGCCCAGCGCGCCGTTGTTGATGATCGCGACCTTGATCGGGATGTTGTTCAGGGCGCAGGTGACCAGTTCCTGGTTGGTCATCTGGAAGCAGCCGTCACCGTCGATCGCCCAGACCGTGCGCTCGGGCATGCCGACCTTGGCGCCCATCGCGGCGGGGACCGCGTAGCCCATGGTTCCGGCGCCGCCGGAGTTCAGCCAGGTGCGGGGCTCCTCGTACTTGACGAAGTGGGAGGCCCACATCTGATGCTGGCCGACGCCGGCCGCGAAGATCGTGCTCTTCGGGGCGAGCGCGCCGATCCGCTCGATGACCTGCTGCGGGGAGAGGCTGCCGTCGGCGGGCAGGTCGTAGCCCAACGGGTAGGTGTCGCGCCAGCGGCTGAGGTCGTTCCACCAGGCGGTGTAGTCGCCGGCGTTGCCCTCGGTGTGCTCGGCCTGGACGGCCTGGATCAGGTCGGCGATGACCTCGCGGGCGTCTCCGACGATCGGGACGTCGACCGCGCGGTTCTTGCCGATCTCGGCCGGGTCGATGTCCGCGTGGATGATCTTGGCGAAGGGGGCGAAGCTGTCCAGCTTGCCGGTGACGCGGTCGTCGAAGCGGGTGCCGAGCGCGATCAGCAGGTCCGACTTCTGCAGCGCGGTGACGCCGGTGACGGAACCGTGCATGCCCGGCATGCCGACGTGCAGCGGGTGGCTGTCGGGGAAGGAGCCCAGCGCCATCAGGGTGGTGCAGACCGGGACGCCGGTCAGCTCGGCGAGGACCTTCAGTTCGGCGGTGGCGCCGGACTTCATGACGCCGCCGCCGACGTACAGGACCGGGCGCTTGGCCTGGCAGATGAGCTTGGCGGCCTCGCGGATCTGCTTGGCGTGCGGCTTGGTGACCGGTCGGTAACCGGGGAGGTCCTGGGTGGGCGGCCACGAGAAGGTGGTCTTCGCCTGAAGGGCGTCCTTGGCGATGTCGACCAGGACCGGGCCGGGACGGCCGGTGGCCGCGATGTGGAACGCCTCGGCGATCGTCCGCGGGATGTCCTCGGCCTTGGTGACCAGGAAGTTGTGCTTGGTGATCGGCATCGTGATGCCGACGATGTCCGCCTCCTGGAAGGCGTCGGTGCCGATCGCCTTGGAGGAGACCTGACCGGTGATCGCGACGAGCGGGACGGAGTCCATGTGCGCGTCGGCGATCGGGGTGACCAGGTTGGTGGCGCCCGGGCCGGACGTGGCCATACAGACGCCGACCTTGCCGGTGGCCTGCGCGTAGCCGGTGGCGGCGTGGCCGGCCCCCTGCTCGTGGCGGACCAGGATGTGACGGACCTTCTTCGAGTCCATCATCGGGTCGTACGCGGGAAGGATGGCGCCGCCCGGAATACCGAAGACGGTGTCGCACCCCACCTCTTCGAGAGAGCGGATGAGGGACTGCGCACCCGTGACGTGCTCAACTGCGGCGGACTGCTGTCCGCCGGAACGGGGCCGCGGCTGCGGATGGTGGGCCCCGGTGGCCTGCTCGGTCATCGGCATTCTCTTCTCGAAGCTGAGGGTTTTACGCGGATTCGACTCTGTGCCAGTGCAACAAAAAACCCCTCGTGCCAGGAGGCAAGCGAGGGGAGCGCGTCGGGGGTGTTGAGCGGGGACATGCAGGTCCCAGCCTCAGCCGACGCGCTTTCCAAGTACGAGAATTCGGGTGCGCATGGCATTGACCCTCCCTCTGGCGGGAGGGTGATGTCAAGTAGGTGGGACGGGCGTCTCATTATGTGAGCCTCTATGGATGGCCATGGAGCCCCCGGGGGAACCGCCGGCCAGTGCTGGTTGGGCCGCTCCGCCCGGTACTGGGAACGTACCGCGCACCAGCGCACGCCGCAGCCTGTACTCGTCGAGCGGGCCGGAAAAAGCCGCTCCCTGGCCGTGCGTGCACCCCATGGCGCGCAGCGCCAGGACCTGCTCGGGCAGGTCCACCCCGTCCGCCACCGACCGCATGCCCAGGTCGTTTGCGATCCGCAAGAGACCGGCGGTGATCTTGTGCAGCCGGGCCGACTCGACCACCCCCTCCACCAGGCCCCGGTCCAGCTTGAGCATGTCCACAGGGAGGCGGCGCAGGGCACTGATGGCCGCGTAGCCGCTGCCGAAGCCGTCCAGGGAGATACCCACCCCGAGCCGGTGGAGTGCCGTCAGGCGGCGCTCCAGGTCGTCGAAGGGCACTCTGGGGTCGGATACGGCGAGCTCCAGCACCAGGGCTCCGGACGGCAGCCCGTGCCGGCTCAGCAGGGCCTCCACGGAGGCGAGCGGCAGGGACCGGTCCAGGAGCCGCTGGGCGGTCATCCGCACGGCCACGGGAACGTCGTGCCCGGCCCGGTGCCTGTCAGCGGCCTGCTCCACGGCCTCCTCCAGCAGCCAGCGCCCCAGCTCGGCGGTGCGCGAGGCGTCCTGGCCGGCGGCGGGGCCGCCCGGCCCACCGGCGCCGCCCTCGCTGTACTCGGCGACCCGGAGGAATTCCGCCGGGGTGAAGAGGATCCCCTGGGCGGAGCGCCAGCGGGCCTGTGCGGCGACGGCCGACACCTCGCCGGTGGCCAGCGAGACCACAGGCTGGTGCAGCAGGGCGAACTCGCCCTCGTGCAGCGCCGTCCGCAGCCGGCCGGCCAGTTCGGCCCTGCGTACGACTTCGGCCTGCATCTGGGGGGCGTACATCTCGACGCGGTCCTTGCCGCCGGCCTTGGCCCGGTACATCGCGAGATCCGCGTTGCGCATCAGGTCCGAAGGGGTGATGCCGGGGTCGGCGAAGGCGGCCCCGATGCTCGCGGCGACGCGGACCTCGCTGCCGCCGATCCGGTAGGGCTGGGAGAGAGTGGTGCGCAGCCGGTCGGCGATCTCGCGCACCTGGTACTCGCGGGCGCCGGGGTCGCGGCTGCCGTCGCCCAGGATCAGCGCGGCGAATTCGTCGCCGCCGAGGCGGGCGGCGGTGTCCCCGGCCCGGACCGAGTCCTGGAGCCGGCGCGCGGCTTCGACGAGCAGCTCGTCACCGGCCTGGTGGCCGATGGTGTCGTTGACCGCCTTGAAGCCGTCGAGATCGATGAAGAGCACGGCGGTGCTGTGGTCGCCCGCGCGCCGGCCGGTCAGGGCCTGGCGCACGCGCCGGGTGAACAGGGCCCGGTTGGGCAGGTCGGTCAGCGGGTCGTGTTCCGCGCTGTGCTGGAGCTGGGCCTGGAGCCGGACCCGTTCGGTGACGTCGCGGCTGTTGAGGATGAGCCCGCCCTGGTGGCGGTTGACGGTGGACTCCACATTGAGCCATTCGCCGCCACCGGATTTGAAGCGGCACTCGATGCGGGTGGTGGGCTCCTCCGTCGGCGCTGCGGCGAGGAAGCGGCGTACCTCGTGGACCACCCGGCCGAGGTCGTCGGGGTGGATCAGGGTGGCGAGCTCGGTGCCGACCAGCTCCTCCGCCTCACGGCCGTAGACCCCGGCGGCGGCGGGGCTGACGTAGCGCAGGGTCCCGGTGGGCGCGGCGATCATGATGACGTCGCTGGAGCCCTGGACCAGGGAGCGGAAGTGGTTCTCCTTCTGGGCCAGTTCCTGGGTCAGCGCGATGTTGTCGAGGAGCATGATGCCCTGCCGGATGACGAGGGCGAGCACGACCGTGCAGCCGGTGAAGACGACCATCCGGTCCACCTTCCGGCCGTCCACGACGTTGTACAGGATCCCGAGGGTGCACACGGCGGCCGCGAGGTACGGGGTGAGGGCGGGGAGCGAGCCGGTGATCGGTCGGCTGTGCGCCCGGTCCACCCGCGGGCGCCCGGCCGGCTCCGGGACCGGATGGAGGCGCCGGGCGCCCCAGGGCGCGTAGGCGAGGAGCAGCGATCCCGCGAACCAGCCGGCGTCGAGGAGCTGTCCGGACTGGTACTCGGCGCTCAGCAGGGGCGAGGTGAACAGGGCGTCGCTGAGCACGGTCAGGGCCAGCGCCGCGATGGCGGTGTTGACGGCGGAGCGGTTGGTCTCGCTGCGCCGGAAGTGCAGGACCAGGACCATCGAGACGAGCGCGATGTCCAGGAGCGGGTAGGCGAGGGAGAGCGCGGCGCGCGGGACGCTGCCGGGGGCGCCGGACTGGGCGGTCCGCGCCGCGTGGGCCAGGGCCAGGCTCCAGGAGAGGGTGAGCAGGGAGCCGCCGATGAGCCAGGAGTCGAGTCCCAGGCACACCCAGCCGGCGCGGGTGACCGGGCGTTTTGCGAGGACGAGCAGGCCCACGATGGCGGGCGGGGCGAAGCAGAGGAAGGCGAAGTCGGCGAGCGAGGGTTTCGGCACTTCCTCGCCCAGGATCACCTCGTACCAGCCCCAGACCGCGTTGCCGCCGGCACCCATGAGGGAGGAGAAGGCGAAGAGCAGCCAGGCGGGGCGTTCGCGGCTGTCGATCGCCCTGGCGTAGGAGTAGCAGGAGACCGCGGCGAGCAGGCCGGCCGCGCTGAGCCCGAAGTCGCCCATGATCTCGGCGACTTCCTCCGAGCCCCAGTTGAGTGCGGCGCCGACTGCGTACCCGCCGCTGACCACGGCGAGGAGCAGCTGCATCGCCAGGCCCTTGCCTCCGCCCGAGACGGACGGCCGGTTCAGGAGCGCCGCCCCCGGGGTACTCACCGGTCCCCCTCGCTGCCTGGTTCCGGTGCAGCCCAGTCTCGGCCGCGTCGCCTCCGGCGGCTGTGCCGCATCGGATCCTTCGTCCATTGGCAGTGCATCGCCCGTCGCCCCCAAAGTGTCCGATCACTCCCCAGCGCCAGACGTTCGTGGCGCAGCCCCTTCTTCGGGACGATACACCACTTTCGTCACTCAGGGACATAGTCTCTCTACTCTCCGTTACCAATCGGGGAGTTGTGCCCACGCAGAGCATTCGAGTGACTGCGGAGAGTATGCACGATACGTGTCACTCGGTGATCAACACCGTGTGCTCCACGGGCTCTCCGGCGGCGAACCGGGTGAGCTGGCGGGCCAGCAGGCGCTTGGCCCTCGGCTCGAACGCCGAGCTGCTGCCGCCCACATGAGGTGTGATCAGGACATTCGGAGCATGCCAGAGCGGGTGGCCCGCAGGCAGCGGTTCCGGGTCGGTGACATCCAGTGCCGCGCGCAGCCTTCCCGACTCAACCTCCGCCAGCAGGGACTTGGTGTCGACGACGGGACCGCGTGCCACGTTCACGAGCAGGGCGCCGTCCTTCATCCGGCCGAGGAAGTCGGCGCCGACCAGGCCCCGGGTGGCATCGGTCAGCGGCGTCACGAGGATCACCACGTCGGCTTGGGGCAGGAGCGCGGGGAGGTCGGCGAGGGCGTGCACGGGCCCTCGTGCGCCGGCCCGCGCCGTACGCGCCACCCGTGTGACCGGCCCGCATTCGAAGGCCACGAGCCGGTCCTCGACGGCGGAGCCGATCGATCCGTAGCCGATGATCAGAACCGACTTGTCGGCGAGGGCGTCGTAGAAGCCGGAGCGCCATTCCTCGCGGTCCTGGCCGCGGACCATGCCGGGGATGCCTCGCAGGGAGGCGAGGACCAGCGCGAGGGCGAGTTCGGCGGTGCTGGCCGTGTGGACCCCGACCGCGTTGCACAGCCGTACGCCGGGACGCAGGTCTCCGAGGCCGCCCATTACGTGGTCGATCCCGGCGGTCAGTGTCTGGACGACCTGGACCGCGGGCATCGCCGCCAGCGGGCGCACGGTGACCTCGGGGGACTTCATGTAAGGCGTCACGTAGAAGACGCAGTCCGCGGGATCGGCCGGGAAGGCGTCCTCGCCGTCCCAGAGGCGGTACCGGAACGAGTCGGGGAGGCCCTCGATGTCCTCGGCGGGGAACGGGAGCCAGACATCCGGGGTCATTGCAGTCATGATCACGAGGCTATGCCAAGGCATCCGGATCAAGCCGTTAGTTTGATGGCCGGAACCGGAGGGGGACGCAGGGGTGGAGCGCAGGTCGATCGGGGCGGGGGCGCTGACGGTGGGCGCCATCGGCCTCGGCTGTATGCCGATGAGCTGGGCGTACGCGCCTTCGCGGCGGCGGGGGCAGGAGTCGCTGGCCGCCGTTCACACGGCGCTGGACCTGGGGTCGAACCTGCTGGACACGGCCGACGTGTACGGGCCGTTCACCAATGAGCTACTGCTCGGGCGGGTGCTGCGGGAGCGGCGGTCCGAGGCGTTCGTCTCGGCCAAGGTGGGACTGCGGGCGGGTGACCAGCATGTGGTCGCCGACGGGCGGCCCGGCTATCTGCGGCGGGCCTGCGACGCCTCCCTGCGGCGGCTGCGGACCGATGTCATAGACCTCTACCAGCTGCACCGGGTGGATCCGGACGTGCCGGTGGAGGAGACCTGGGGGGCCATGGCCGAGCTGGTGGGCGCGGGGAAGGTGCGGGCGCTCGGGTACTGCGCGCTGGGCGCCGGGGCCGGGCCGGGAGCCGGGCGGAGCGGGGACCAGGGGTACCGGACGACCCTGCGGCGCCTGGAGCGGTTGCAGCAGGTGTTCCCGGTGAGCGCCGTGCAGGCGGAGCTGTCGGTGTGGTCGCCGCAGGCGGCGTGGCAGCTGCTGCCGTGGTGCGCGGCGCGCGGCGTCGGGTTCCTGGCGGCGATGCCCCTGGGCAGCGGGTTCCTCACGGGGACCCTCACGCCGGGTGAGGGGTTCGAGCCGCAGGACGTGCGGGCCCGGCATCCGCGGTTCACGGCGGAGGCGATGGCGTCGAACCAGGTGCTGCTGGCGGGGCTGCGGCAGGTGGCCAGGCGGCACGGCCCCGAGGTCACGGTCGGACAGGTGGCCCTGGCGTGGGTGCTGGCGCAGGGGCCGCAGGTGGTGCCGGTGCCGGGGGCCGACCGGGCGCCGTGGGCGGCGGAGAACGCGCGGGCGGCGGAGGTCCGGCTCTCGGCCGGTGACCTGACCGAGATCGCGTCCCTTCCGGTCGAGGTGGGAGCCTGGGACTGATCCACGGGTCGGCGCATCGGCGGGGCCGCGCGGGGGTCGGCACGGGGGTCGGCGCGACAACCACTCGATCGAGTGTACGAGTGGTGGAACTTCGCGAACTGCCGGAGCTGTTGAGACGGATGAAGGGCAGGATCGGAGGACCGGAAGGGAGCAGGGCGATGCGATACGGAAGTTCTCCCGGGCAGGCGGGATCCGAGGGAGCGGGCGGGTGGGGCCGGGGTGTGCTGGCGGCGCTCGCGCTGGCCGGCTGCGGTGCTCTGCTGGCGGCGGGGTGTTCGCCGGAGGGCGCACCGGCGGCGGGGCCGGGCGGCTCCCCGCCGGGCACGGCCACGGCAGGCGCCGGGTCACCGGGGCCGTCGGGGAGACCGTCCGCGTCGCCGGAGGCCACCGGGCCGCCGGCGAAAGGGGCCGTGACGGTGACCGGCGAGGTGGCCAAAGGGCTGGAGTCGCCGTGGGGCGTGGCCCCGCTGCCGGACGGGGACCTGCTCGTGGCCTCGCGGGACAAGGGGACGATCAGCAGGGTCGCGGCGGGCTCGGGCGCGGTGACCCAGATCGGAAAGGTGCCAGGGGTGGCTCCGGGCGGGGAGGGCGGGCTCATGGGTCTCGCGCTGTCACCCACCTTCGCGTCGGACCGCCTGGTGTACGTGTACTTCACGACCGAGTCCGACAACCGCATCGCCCGGCTGCGGTACGACGAGCAGAGACCTGCCGGGCAGCAACTGGGCGCTCCGGACACGGTGTTCCGGGGCATTCCCAAGGGTCTGATCCACAACGGCGGCCGGATCGCCTTCGGCCCGGACAAGATGCTCTACGCGGGGACGGGCGAGACCGGTGACACGGGGCTCGCGCAGGACAAGAAGTCGCTGGGCGGCAAGATCCTGCGGATGACGCCGGACGGGGATCCGGTGCACGGCAATCCGGAGGCGGATTCCGTCGTCTACTCCTACGGGCACCGCAATGTGCAGGGCCTCGCCTGGGACAAGGACAAACGGCTGTGGGCGGCCGAGTTCGGCCAGAACACCTGGGACGAGCTGAATCTGATCGAGCCGGGCGCCAACTACGGGTGGCCCGATGCCGAGGGGAAGGCGGGAAAGCCCGGCTTCCGGGATCCGGTGGCCGTGTGGAAGACCGACGAGGCTTCGCCGAGCGGGATCGCTTGGGCGGAGGGTTCGATATGGATGGCCGGGCTGAAGGGCAAGCGGCTGTGGCGGATCCCGCTGGCCGGGACCGAGCCGGCGGCGGAGCCCGAAGCCTTCCTGGAGGGCGAGTACGGCCGGCTGCGGACGGTGGTGCCCCTGGGCGGGGACCGCGTGCTCCTGGTGACGAGCGAGACGGACGGGCGCGGGTCCCCCGAAGCGGGCGACGACAGGATCCTGACCCTGACTGTGCGGTGACCGGTAGGTCCCCCGGCCGGGGACGAAGGGTGCGGTGGGCACGGTGTTCAACATGATCGAGGAGTTGTTCAACCCGGGACGCAAGCACTCGGACGAGGAGAAGAAACGGCTGGAGCTGTCCCGGACCGACGTCAATGACAACGATCCGGGACGGGGCCCGATAGATCTCGACTCCGGCAAGGTGCTCATACGCCTGGACGAGCAGCCCCCTGACGGGGACTGACCGGGGCGGGAGCGGCGAAGAGAGACGCAGCCGGTGGGCGATCGCGGCGTCCCGCAGCGGCCGGCGACGTCCGGCTTCGCCATACCTGTTCGAGACGTGCACGCTCGCCGTCTTCGGGGAGCAGGACGGCCGCGGGCTCCCGGTTCACCGGCGGTCAGCAGGGCCAGGCGCCGGCGCCCCGGCGGCGGGATTTGGCCGGCAGGTCGAACATCGCTGCTTCCTGGTCGCGCTGCTCGGGCACCTCGTCCCGGTGTGATCCAAGAGTCGCGCCCCAGGGCTACCGGCACATCGGTCGTCTGCCGCGTCTGCCCGCCTCTGCCACCTCTGCCGGGAGCAGGGGGCGTGGTCCGGGGCCGGGGGAGCCCCCGGTCGGTCCGTGAGGACCGGAGGCCCTGCCTAGGCGCCGGCTCCGGCCGCCTCGGGAATGGCGAGGAGGAGATCGAAGTACATGAGGACGAAGAGCAGTACGCCGAGGGCGCCCAGTCCGATGGCCGCCCAGGAGACGGACCGTACCCAGGTCGGGAGGGTGCGCTCGGGGCTGCTGAAGGCGGGGAGGGCCAGCACGAAGGTGGCGATGATCAGGGCGAGGGCGGAGAAGATGCCGTTCACCATCGCGGTGGTGTGCCACGGGTCGACGAACTGGGCGGCGATCTGCGCGTTGGCGTCGGCGGCCTGGGTCAGCTCCAGCCGGGCGGTGATGCTCGCACGCTCGGACACGATGCCCGCGACCCAGCTGCCACTGAGGGCGACGGCACCGAGACCTGCGGCGACGATCGCGAAGGCCGCGGATCCGACGTGGCTCGGCTCCCTGTCCTCGGCCTGGTCCTCGGCGAACGCCTCGTCGTCCAGGTCCGTGTCGGTGACCTCGTCGGTGACCGCGGAGTCGGCTTCGGCCTCGGCCGGCTGGGGGGTCTCGGTCTTTTCGAGGTCGACCGGGGTGGTGTCCGCCTCGGCGGCGTTCGGGGCGGGGGTCTTCGTGGTGTCCATGCGGGGCACCGTAGGCGTCCTGTCTGAGAGTTTTCTGAGAATCCGCGGGTTCCGGCCGTGGAGGGCCCCGCGGTCGGCGTGGCCCCTTACACGGCGCCCCCGGGCAGGGCCCGGACCGGGCTCAGGCGGAGCGGTTCGCGGCCCACTCGTGGGAGAGGATCGACCAGACCTCGGTGTCCTGGCGGACTCCGTGGTGGAGGTAGTTCTCCCGCATGACGCCCTCGCGGGTCATACCGAGACGCGCGGCCACGGCGAGGCTCTTCTTGTTGCCGGAGGCGGCGTGCCACTCGACCCGGTGCATGCCGCGCTCACCGAAGGCGTAGTCGATCAGGACCTGGCAGGCCTTGGTGATCAGGCCTCGGCCGGCCGCGTCGGGCTCCAGCCAGCAGCCGATCTCGCAGTTGCCGTGGTGCGCCTCGAACGCCGGGAAGAGCACTCCGCCCACCAGGGTGCCGTCGAGCCGGATGCCGAAGAACCGGGCGCCGTCCTCCCCGGCCGTCACCGCGTACTTGGCGAGCAGGGCCCGGGCGGAGTCGAGGTCGGTGGCCCGGTCCGGGAAGCCGACGTACTGGCCGATGAATTCGCGTCCGCGCTCGATGTGCGCGAAGAACTCCTGGGCGTGCCGGGCTTCGAGCGGGAACATCTGGGCGTCTTCGGCGAGGTCTATCGAGAACATGCGCGGTCTTCCTTGGGTCTCGGGCGGCGGGTGGCCGGATCACCGGGAGGCGGTGGCGGGCTCGGCGCTGTCCTCGCTCGTGACAAGGTCCGCGGCGGGCCGCTGTTTCGGAAGTCTTGCATGCGGGCGGCGTTCGGGGGGCTCGATGCTGATCTTGGGCAGACGCCGGTCGAGCCAGGCGGGCAGCCACCAGTTGGCCCCGCCGAGCAGGTGCATCAGGGCCGGGACGAGGAGGGTGCGCAGCACGAAGGCGTCGAGGGCCACGGCCGCGGCGAGCGCGATGCCGAACATCGCGATGATCCGGTCGCCGCTGAGTACGAAGGCCAGGAAGACGGAGATCATGATGACGGCCGCCGAGTTGATGACCCGGCTGGTCTCGGCGAGGCCCACGCGCACGGCCCGCCTGTTGTCGCCGGTCTCCAGCCACTCCTCGTACATCCGGCTGACGAGGAAGACCTGGTAGTCCATCGACAGTCCGAAGAGGACGGAGACCATGATCACGGGCAGGAAGGGTTCGATCGGGCCGGCGCTGCCCAGACCCAGCAGCTCGCTGCCCCAGCCCCATTGGAAGACCGCGACCACGACGCCGAAGGAGGAGGCGACGGCGGCGACGTTCATCGCCGCCGCCTTGAGCGGGATGCCGATGGACCGGAAGGCCAGCAGCAGGAGCACGCAGCCGAGGGCGATGACCACGCCGACGAAGAGCGGCAGCTTGCCGATGATGACCTCGGCGAAGTCGTCGTAGGCGGCCGTCACACCGCCGACGTGCACCTCCATGGAGTTGCCGTGACCGGCGGCCGGTATGACGTCCTGGCGGAGTCTGTCGACGAGGTCGCTCGTGGCGCGGGACTGCGGGGCGGAGTCCGGCACGACGGTCAGGACGGCGGTGTCGCCGCTGCGGTTGAGGACGGCGGGACCGGTGGAGGCGACGCCCTCGGTGGTGCGGAGGGCCTGCGCGAGCCGGTCCACGGCGAGCCGGTCGCCGGCGCCGTCCAGCCGGGCGACGACGGTGAGGGGACCGTTGGTACCGGGGCCGAAGCCCTCCGCCAGCAGGTCGTAGGCCTGCCGGGTGGTGGAGGTGGCCGGGTTGTTGCCCTGGTCGGACGTGCCCAGGTGGAGGGAGAGCGTGGGCAGGGCCAGCACCAGCATGACCGCGGTGGCGACGACACCCAGCAGCTTGGGGTGGCGTTCGACGAAGACGGACCAGCGGGCGGCGAAGCCGGAGGTCTGCTCGGGACGCGGGCCCTCGGCGGCGAGCCTGCGGCGCTCGCGGCGCGAGAGGGCGCGCATGCCTATGTACGAGAGGAGGGCGGGCAGCAGGGTGACCGAGGCGGCGACCGTCAGGACGACCGTGACGGAGGCCGCTATCGCCACGCCGTTCAGGAAGTCCAGCCGCAGCACCAGCATGCCGAGCAGGGCGATGCAGACGGTGGCACCGGCGAAGACGACGGCCCGGCCGGTGGTGGCGACGGCGTTCACGGCCGCCTCCTCGACGGTGCTGCCCCGTGCCAGGCCCTTGCGGTGGCGGGTGACGATGAACAGCGCGTAGTCGATGCCCACGCCGAGGCCGATGAGGGTGCCGAGCATCGGGGCGAAGTCGGCGACCGGCATCGCGTGGCCGAGCAGGGTGATGCCGAAATAGGCGGTGCCCACGCTGACCAGGGCGGTCGCGATGGGCAGCAGGCTCGCGGCGAGCGAGCCGAAGGCGAGGAAGAGGACCAGGGCCGCGACGGCGACGCCGATGACCTCGGCGAGGTGCGCGGTGGGGGCCTCGGTGAGCTGGATGGCGCGGCCGCCCAGTTCGATCTGGAGACCGCCGGCCTCGGTGGTGGCGTTCTTCGCCGTGTCGACGACCGCCCTGGCCTGGCCCTTGGGTACGGAGTCGGCCTGCTGGTCGAAGGTCACCACCGCGTAGGCGGTGCGCCCGTCGGGGCTGATCCGCGCGGCGTTCTCGGGGGCGGGACCGTAGGGTCCGGCGACCGATCCGACGCCGGGGAGTCCGGCGACGGCCTCCAGGGCCCGGGCCATGCGCTGCTCGATGTCCGGAGTGCGCACGCTCTGCCGGTCCGGGGCCCGCCACACGATGGTGTCGGTGTCGCCGCCCTGGCCGTGGAAGCCCTCGCGCAGGAGGGCGTTCGCCTTGCCCGACTGCGTGCCGGGGACCTCGTAGTTGTTGGAGAACGCCGACCCGGCGGTCATCGCGGCCGCCGCGGTCCCGCCGAGTGCGAGCAGCCAGATGAGCACGGCGAGGAGGCGGTGGCCCATGCACCAGCGTGCGATTACAGCCAACGGACGTGCTCCCTGGTGGTTCGGATCTTTACCGGGAGTCAGCCCGCCGCAAAGAACGCATGAACGCGTGAAGGCCCGGCCGAGGGACCAGGGGGATCACCCCGGGAAGGCTCGGCTCAGATGGTCTACAGCCTCAACGATCTCAGCGTTTCGTGATCGTTGGCCCCTTTCGTGTGCATTGTCACAGCGCGGGGCGGCCCGAGGACCCGGCCTCCAGCTGCGCTTCGAGCTCGTCCACGCGATAGCCCGGTATCGAGGGCCACCGGACGGTGAGGACGACGGCATCCTCCTCGGCGTACCAGGAATGGTCGACGCCGCGTCCCCAGAGCACGTAGTCCCCCTGCTCGGCGAGGACGACGGTGCGCCCCGGGAACTCCAGCCGGAAGCGTCCGCTGATCAGCACCAGCAGCGCGGTGCGCTTCTCGGCGGTCGCCCACCGATCCCGCTCGTCGCCCTTCGGGTGTACACCCCATTTGATCTCCACGTCCTCGCTGTGGCGGGGATCGGAGGGGGCCTTGAAGTGGCCGAGGAGCCAGCCGCGGTCGGCGGCCGCGTCGGGGGTCGCCTTACCGGTGTAGATGGTGGAGTCGTGGTTCACGGGGGTGAGGCTAATGCAGTTGTGGCGCCCGCCCGACACTGGTGGTCTGGGCCCATGACGATCGATCTCGACGAACTGATGAAGGTGCGCGCCCGCTTCGACACCGAGGTGCGCGAAGGGGCCGAGGCGGACGCCCCGCGGGCGAACGTGGAGCGGGCGGGCGCTGTCGTACGGCACGTCGCGCCCGCGCTCGGGTGGAACGCGGTGCTCTGGTCGGACCTCGACGAGGGGACGGCGGACGCGGAGATCGCGGCGCAGGTGGCGTTCTTCGCGGGACGCGGCTGTCCGGAGTTCGAGTGGAAACTGTACGACCACGACCGGCCCGCGGACCTCGGCGACCGGCTGCGGGCGGCGGGCTTCGTGCCGGAGCCGCCCGAGACACTGATGGTGGGCCTGGCGTCCGAGCTCGCGAACCTGCCGGTGGCGCCGCCGGAGGGAATCACGCTGCGGGTGGTGACGGACGAGGCAGGCGTCGACCTGATGATGCGGGTCCACGCGGGCGCCTTCGGGACGGAACGGCCCCGGATCCGGGAGCAGTTGCTCAGCAAGCTGCGGGAGGAGCCGGAGACGATCGCCGCGGTGCTCGCGATGGCGGGCGACACCCCGGTGAGCGCGGCCCGGATGGAGATGCGGCCGGGCCTGGCCTTCGCCGGCCTCTGGGGCGGCGGCACGATCCCCGAGTGGCGCGGCCGCGGCATCTACCGCCTGCTGGTCGCCCACCGCGCCCGTCTGGCGGCCGAGCTCGGTATCACTTACCTGCAGGTGGACGCGACGGACGACAGCCGCCCGATCCTGGAGCGGTTGGGCTTCGGGGTCCTGGGTGTGACGGTGCCGTACATGTGGACAGCGGCCTCGTAGCGCGGGGCGGCCGGGTCTGTACCGGCCCTGGAACAGCGGGCAAGATCACTTCCATGGAACGCATCAGCCCGCCCCTGACCGGGGACGAACGCGAGACCCTCCGGACCTACCTCGACTACCACCGGGCCACGCTCGCCCGGAAGTGCGAGGACCTCAGCGACGAGCAGCTGCGCCGCGCCTCGATGCCCCCGTCCACGCTGTCCCTGCTGGGGCTGGTCCGGCACATGGCCGAGGTCGAGAGGCACTGGTTCCGTCGTGTCCTCGACGGCCAGGACCTGCCGCACCTGTGGTCGGACACGCACGACTTCCAGGCCGCCTACGACGCCTCCGGCTCCAGCCGCGCCGAGGCGTTCACCGCCTGGCAGGAAGAGGTCGCGCACGCCCGCCGGATCGAGGCCGCCGCCGAGTCCCTGGACGTGACGGCGTACGTGCCGAGCTGGGAGGAGGAGGCCTCGCTGCGTCTGGTGATGCTCCACCTCATCCACGAATACGCCCGCCACAACGGCCACGCCGACTTCCTCCGCGAGGGGATCGACGGCACGACCGGCGCCTGAGGGCTGTCCCGGGACCAGGGGGAACGGCCCCGGCGGGTGCGTGCGGCGGGGGACTGCTCCGTGCGTCGGACGGAGGGCGCTTCGCGTTCCGCCGTTGACGGCCGCGGGGCGGCTCAGGCCTCCGGCCGCCAGTAACCCAGCGCGTTCACCTGGTGCTTGGGCAGCGCGAGGTCCTTGCGCAGGTACGCCGTCAGGGCGCGCGTCGTCACCGTGTCGCACGCCAGCCAGACGTACGCCCCCTCCGGGTCCCCGGCCAGCTCGGGAAGCTCGGCGCGCACCCGGTCGGCCAGCGCCGTACCGTCCCTGCGCACCCGGCGGATGTCGTGCCGGCCCGGCTCCACCCGCATCGGCAGCCGCTCGTCCGAGTCGTGCTGCGTCTCGAACCAGATGGTCGCCGGGGTCTGCGGGTACGTGTCCAGCAGCGAGTTGATCGCCGGCAGGGACGCCGAGTCGCCGATCACGAGCAGGCGCTCCGGGGCCGGCGCCGGGGGCGTGAATCCGGTGCCCTGGACGGTGGCCTCGACCGTGTCGCCCGGCTCGGCGTCGCGCGCCCACGCACTGGCGACCCCGTCGTGCAGGGCGAACTCGAAGCTGAAGGTGCCCGCTCGCGGATCCGGGTCCACGAGCGTGTAGGCCCGCTGGTGCGGCTTGCCCGCACCCTGGAACCAGACGCGTACCCACATCGTCGGGTGCAGCGATGCGCCGGCGGCCGCGAGCAGACCGCCGTCCGTGAAGTTCACGCGGCGGTAGTTCTCCGTGAGGTCTTCCGCTCCCGTCACCGTGAACGTGAAGTCCTTGCCCCGCATGAGCTTGAGGACCACGCCCTCCCAGCCCTTGCCGACCGCCATGTCCAGCCCCTCCCCTAGCGCCCCTATAGTTAGGTCAGCCTAACCTAAACGCACGTCGGGGAAGAGTGTGAGCAGTGTGAGCAGTGCCAGCAGCGAGAACGGCGACGCCCGGTCGTACGGAGCGAACCGGGGCGAGCCCTCTGTGGAGACCCCCGAATCCTACGGGGTGTACCGCGACCGGTGGGGCATCCCCCACCTCCGCGCATCGGACGAACTCCGGCTCGTCCACGCGCAGGGCCGCGTCACCGCCTTCGACCGCGCCTGGCAGCTGGAGGTCGAACGGCACCGTTCCGAGGGCTCCAGCGCCTCCTTCCTCGGCGCGGACGCCGTCACCTGGGACCGCTTCGCCCGCCAGTCCCGGCTGGCCGACACCGCCCGCCGCTGCTACGAGGCCATGGAGGCCGACGACCCCCGCACCGCCGCCTGGGTGCGCGCGTACGTGGACGGCGTCAACGATGGGCTCGCCGCCGGCGCCGCCCGTGACGAACGCTTCGCACGCACGGGTCTGACCCCCACGCCCTGGGAGCCGTGGGTTCCGCTGGCCATCTGGATCGCCACGCACATCCTGTTCGCCGGCTTCGCCACCAAGCTGTGGCGCGAGCGCGTGGCCCGCGCCCTCGGCGACGAGGCGGTCACCCTCTTCGCCACCGACGGCCCCGGCACGGCCGGCAGCAACGGCTGGCTGGTCCCGGGCGACCGCACCACCACCGGCTCGGCGATCATCGCGGGCGACCCGCACCGGTTCATCGAGGACCCGGGCGTCTACCAGCAGATACGCCTCTCCTGCCCCGACTACGACGTCCTGGGCCTCGCCGTCCCCGGCGTCCCCGGCCTCGGCCACTTCGGGCACACCGGCACCGCAGCCTGGGCGATCACCAACGCGATGTCCGACTACCACGACCTGTACGTCGAGCGGTTGCGCCGCGAGGACGACGGCACCGTCCGGGCCCTCGGCGCCAACGGCGCCTGGGAGCCCGTCTCCCGCCACACCGAGACCATCACCGTGGCCGACGCCGACGACGTCGAGGTGGAGATCCTGGAGACCCCCCGCGGCCCCGTGATCGTCCACGCGGACGGCGACCTCGGCGCCGACACGCACGCCGACGCCGGTGGCCGCGCCGACGGCAGCACACAGACCCTCTCCCTGCGCTACCCGCCGCGGGTACGCCTGGACCTCGGCTTCGCCGCCCTCCCCGCGCTGCTGCGCGCCCGCACCGTCGCCGACATCGACCGGGCCTTGGACGGCTGGGCCGAGCCGGTCAACGTCGTCCACGCCGCCGACTCCGCGGGCGGTCTGCTGCACCGCGTCGCGGGCGTCGTGCCGCTGCGCCACCGCACCAACCGGCTGCGCCCCGTGCCCGCCTGGGACCCGCAGCACGCCTGGCAGGGCTGGGCCCCTACCCCCGCCGAGCCGGTGCAGGGCTTCGCCGTGATGGCGAACGCGCGCGGCATCGCCTCCCCGCTCGGCGTGGAGTTCGCGCCCCCGCACCGCGCCGACCGCATCCGCGAACTGCTCAGCGGCTCCACGGACTGGTCCCCGAAGGCCATGGCCGACGTACACCGGGACACGCACCTGGCCTCGGCCGCGCCCCTGCTCGCGCTGCTGCCCGGCTTCGAGGACCTGACCCCGGCCGCGCAGGCCCTGCGGACCCGACTGCTGGCCTGGGACCGGCACATGGCGGCCGACAGCACCGACGCCACCGTCTTCTCGGCCTTCCGCAGCGCGACCGTGCGCCGTTTCGCCGCCGATCCCGTCTTCGAGGGCCTGTGGGGGGCGCCCCCCGGCCCGGCCGTCTTCCACCCCTGGCTGTACCTGGTCCCCAGGATCGGCTACGCCCTCGAAGGCCTGCTCACCACCTCCCTCGTCCCCGGCCTCGACCGGGCGGCGCACGTCCGGGCCGCCCTGGAGGAGACGGCCGCGGCCGGCACCCCCGAGACCCCCTGGTCGCAGGTCCACCGCCTCACCCCCTGGCAGGCCGTTCCCGACCTGGAGGCCACGGAGTGGCCCGGCCTCGGCGGTGACCACGACTGCGTGAACGCCACCTCCACCGTCCCCGGTTTCACCGACCTCACCGCCCGCGCATCGGCGGCCCGTTACGTCTGGGACCTCGCCCGCCGCGAGGACAGCTTGTGGGCGGTCCCGCTGGGCGCGGACGGTGTCACCGGCTCACCCCACCACCGCGACCAGCTGCCCCTGTGGGCGCAGTGCGAACTCGTCCCCGTCGTCACCGACTGGACCCGGCTCAGCAAGGAATCGATATGACCTCCGCCCTCTCCGTCGGACAGCCCGTGCACACCCAGGTCGTCGAGGGCTTCGGCACCGTCACCATCGCCCCCGTCGACCCGGCGGCGGATTCCGCGCTGATCCACAGCTGGGTCACCCAGGAGCGGGCCCGTTTCTGGGGCATGGGAGAGGCCAGCCGCGAACTGGTGCAGGAGATCTACGAGGACGTCGACCGCCGCACCACCCACCACGCCTTCATGGTGAGCCGCGACGGCGAGCGGGTCGCCCTGTTCCAGACGTACGACTGCGCCGAGGACCGGGTCGGCGAGTGCTACGAGGTCCAGCCCGGGGACGTCGGCGTACACCTGCTGATCAGCCCGGCCACGGGCGCCGCCGAGCACGGCTTCACCGGCTCGCTGATGACCGCCTTCATCAGGTTCGTGTTCTCCGACGAGGCCGCGCGGCGCGTGGTGGTCGAACCGGACGCCCGCAACCTCAAGGCCATCTCCCTCATGCAGCGCACCGGCTTCGTGCTCGGACCGGAGGTGGTGCTCCCGGAGATCGATCTGCCCGAGGTCCACCTCCCCGCAAAGCCGGCCCGGCTGGCCTTCTTCACCGCTCCGGGGGCCGCGCAGGCGACCGGCTGACCGGAACCGCCCCTCCACCGGGCGCTCGGCGAACGGCGGCCGCCCGGAGGGCGGTTCCGGGAGCCGGGCGCCCGGTCGCATGTCGGGGCCCCACGTCCGCCGCCGGAGCACCGGCCAACCGGCCCGCCGGCCCGCCGGCCCGCCGGCCCGCCGGCCCGCCGGCCCGCCGATGAAAGGGTGAACCCCGACGGGGATTCCCGATTCCCATTGACCTCGCGCGCCTCTCCCCTGGAAGCTGATGGCCTCTCAAAGCACCTTGAGGTGGGGGACATTGACCAGTCAGAACCTGCACATCGGTCCGGACGCGGCGGCGGACCGGTACCGCCTGCTCCGCTCGATCGGGCGCGGCGGGGAGGCCGTGCTCTATCTCGCCGAGATCGAACTCGCCGGCGGATCCGAACCCGTGGTCGTCAAAGTGCTCGACTCCAAGACGACCATCACGCCGGACATCTTCGACCGGATCAGCCAGAAATGGAACGAGCAGGCCGAGCTGCTGCGGTTCGTCCACCGGCCCGGCGTCGTGGGCGTGCGCGAGCACTTCGAGGGGCCGCCGATCCACCGGCCCGGGGAGTCCTCGACCCTGACCGGGCGGGCCCTCGTCCTCGTCATGAACCACGTCGACGGGCTCGACCTGCGGGACTGGCGGGCGGAGCGCACGCTGGCCACCGCCGGCGAGCGGCGCGAGGTGATGCGCACACTGGAGCAGCTGGCCGACGTCCTGGACTGGCTGCACTCGGGGAAGGCCACCCCGTCCGGGCGCCAGGTCGTCCACGGTGACCTCTCACCCGGCAACGTGATGGTCGACGCGCACGGGCAGGCCACCCTGGTGGACTTCGGCCTCAGCAAGCTGACCGCCGACCACCAGACGGCCGAGGTCTGGTTCACCCCGGGCTACGCGGCGCCCGAGGTCTTCGACGGAAAGCGGACCCCGGGCACGGACCGGTACGCCTTCGGGGCGATCGCCTACTTCCTGCTGAGCGGGGAGTCCCCGCCCGCCACGCCGGAGCAGCTGGCGCAGGCGCTGACCGCGCTGCCGCAGATCGCCGTGCTGGACGCCGAGCAGCGGGCGCGGATCACCGCGATCTACGCGGCGGACCCGGGCAAGCGGCCGGTGAACCTGGCCGGATGGATGAAGGACATCCGGCACGCGGTGGTGTCCACAACCGCCACCTCGCAGCGGGCCGCCCAGGAGAACCCGCCCAGGCCGGCCGCCCCGCCGCCACCGCCGGTGGTCCCGCCGCAGCCCGTCACCCCGCCGCCCGTTGCCCCGGCGGTGGCTGCGCCGCCCGCGTACGCCCCGGCGGCCCAGCCCGCGCAGCAGCCGGCACAGCCCGTGCAGTCGGAACCGGCCACCGTCCCGGAGCCCGCCCCGGCCCCCGCCCCCACTCCGCAACCGCTGCCGCAGCCCCTGCCGCAGCCCCTGCCGCAGCCTCAGCCGGAGCCGGTGTCGGTGCCCGCCGGGTACGGGCCGACGTACAACCTGAGTCCGGCCGCCGCCCCGGAGCCCGTACTCCCGAAGAAGAAGCGGCGGACCGGCCTGGTCCTGGGCTCGGTGGC
Source organism: Streptomyces sp. NPDC054840 (assembly GCF_053611065.1). Classification (NCBI taxonomy): domain Bacteria; kingdom Bacillati; phylum Actinomycetota; class Actinomycetes; order Kitasatosporales; family Streptomycetaceae; genus Streptomyces; species Streptomyces sp. NPDC054840. Next base: position 1,618 of record NZ_JBSGZP010000027.1, on the reverse strand, counting down.
CGGGGTGCTGGTGCTCGCCGCCCTCGCGGTGGTCGGCGTACAGCTGCTGAAGGACAAGGACCAGGGGGCGGACCGGGCAGCCGGCGGCGACAAGCCGGCCGGGGCGGCCAGCTCCGGCGCCCCCGCCCAGCCGACCCCGTCCGCCTCCGCGTCCCCCAGCCCGTCGGGGACCGGTGACGACACACCCCTGACCCAGCCCACCGGTACGGCGTCCAAGCCCCCGGGTGGCGTCGCTCCGGGCGTCAACGCCGCCGATCTGACCGTCATGACCGCCGTCGACGGACTGGGCGACTTCGCCGTCGGGGCGGCGAAGATCAACACCAAGCAGTACGGCGCCGCGTTCATCGCCGACCTGGGCTGCAACGGCGACGCGATCGCGGAGTTCGACCTCAACCGTGAGTGGAAGTACCTGGACTTCACGGCCGGGATCGACGACGGCTCCACCCACGAGAAGGGCCGGGTCACCATCGCGCTCGACGGCCAGCCCGCCGCGTTCTCCGAGCTGGTCACCCTGGGCCATCCCATCACCAAGAGGGTGGAGGTCAACGGCGCCCTGCGGCTACGGCTCAAAGTGGAAGCGGGGTGCGACGTCGGCAAGGTGGTCATCGCCGGCCCGCAGCTGACGCGCTGACGCAAGGGCGGTACGGTCCGCTCACCGGAGCACCGGTCGCGCGTGGAACTCGGTTACCGGCGCGGCCCGTTCGGCCAGGCGCTCGGCGAACGGAAGCTGCCCGCTGGGCAGTTCCGCGACGGACGCGCCCGGCAGGGCGTCCGCCGGTTCCCGCTGGAGGGCGGGCGGCACGAGCCGGTCCCCCGTCGTCACGGCGACGAGGGCCGGCACGGCGTCGATCCGGGCGAGCTCGGCCCGCAGGTCGGCCCCCTCCAGCGGGCCGACCTGGTCGCCGCTCCCCGGCGGGCCAGAGGCTGCGGTGTCCCGTACGACGGCCTCCACCTGCTCGGGAGTCAGCGACTCCAGCGCCGTCTCGCCGAGCGCGAGGGGCACGAGCAGTCGTGCGAGGAGCTCGTTCTCCCGCCGCACGGCCGGCCCGGACACACGTCGCCGGCGGCCCAGAACTGCTGCCGGCCCACGGCGGCGGAGGCTTCGCGGACCGCCTCCGTGCCTGCCCGCCTCCGTGCCTGCCCGCCTCCGCCTGCAAGCCTGCCTCAGGCCACGCCCAGGTCGGCGCGCATCGCCGCGCGCATCTCCCGGAGCGGGTCCCAGAGCCCGTGCTGTGCCCGCGCCGCCGACTCCATCGACTCCCCCGGGTCCGGTGCGCCCCGCTCCAGGCGCTTGACCTGCCCGTAGACCGCGGTCAGGCCGTGGTGGACCGATGTCGCGGGTGCCAGGACGTGATCGGGGGCGATCATCTGCGCCTCGGAGTAGCGGTCGCGGAAGGCGTCCTTCGCCGCGTCGAGCGCGGTCCGGTCGACGTCCTCGATTCCGCGTTCCCGCATGGTGTGCAGATGCCGGTTGAGTGCGGTGGTGAACTGCCGGGCGTCCCGGTTCAGGTCCGCGTAGCACGTGCGCCGCAGGGCTTGGTTCTGACGTTTGTCGTCGTGGGCGCGCACGAGCTCGATCTCACGGCGCTTCGCGCGCTCCGCACCCCGCTGGGTGAGG
>NZ_JBSGZP010000026.1:0-24218 GCF_053611065.1 Streptomyces sp. NPDC054840 | reverse complement strand
ACGGGGGCGGAGGCAGGGGCGGCGACGGAGGGCCGGAAGGCGCTCTGGACGGCGTATCCGGGGTGCGTTAGCTTCCGGCGCCATGAGACTTCTGGAACTCGGCATCGGCATGTGCGCGTCAGCCCTGGTCGTGGGGGTACTGGCCGCCCCCGCCCAGGCTTCCGCGGCCCCCGACCCGGCCCCGGTGACACAGGACTTACGCGGCGCCGGCTGGGCCCTGAAGGACACCGGGAGGGACGACGTACGGTTCCGCGGGCTGGCGGCGGTCACCCGGACCACGGCCTGGGTGGCCGGTGCCAAGGGGACCGTGCTGCGCACGGTGGACGGCGGCCGCAGCTGGCGTGACGTGTCGCCGCCCGGCGCGGTCGCGGAGGCACTGGAGTTCCGCGACATCGAGGCTTTCGACGCGCGGCATGCGGTGGCCCTGTCCATCGGAGAGGGCGAGGCCTCCCGGGTGCTGCGCACCGAGGACGGCGGAGCCACCTGGACCGAAGCCTTCCGCAATCCCGACCCGCGCGCCTTCTACGACTGCCTCACCTTCTTCGACGCCCGGCACGGCCTGGCCATGAGCGATCCGGTGGACGGGAAGTTCCGCATCCTGGCCACCGACGACGGCGGACGGAACTGGCGGGTCCTGCCGAGCGAAGGCATGCCCGAAGCGCTGCCGGGCGAGGCGGGCTTCGCCGCGAGCGGCCAATGTCTGGTGAGCTCCGGCCCGCGTGATGTCTGGCTGGCCACCGGCGGCGGGGCGCAGGCCCGGGTACTGCACTCCGCGGACCGCGGCCTGACCTGGAAGGCCGCCGAATCCACCGTCCCGGCGGGCGATCCGGCGCGCGGGGTCTTCGCCCTCGCCTTCCGGGACCGTACGAGGGGACTCGCGGTCGGCGGTGACTACCGCACCGGGCAGGCCTCCCCGCAAGCCACGGCCGTGTCCGCCGACGGGGGACGCACCTGGCGCCAGGCCGCGACACCGCCGCCGGCCTACCGCTCGGGCGCGGCCTGGTTCCCGTACAGCGGAGGGACCGCCCTCGCGGTGGGGCCCACGGGCACCGATGTGACCACGGACGGGGGCCGCGGCTGGCGGACCCTGGAGACGGGGTCCTTCGACACGGTCGACTGCGCGGCGGACACCGGATGCTGGGCGGCGGGGGAGAAGGGACGGGTGGCGCGGCTGGAACGGCGGCGCTGATCAGCCGGCCGCGGCGGGCGGGGCCGGGGGCTCCGCGGCGGTGACGAGGTCCATGCCCGGGTGGCGCCCGCGGAGCGGGCCGGACGGCGGGGCCGGGGGCGGCGGCCGGGTCGGGCCGCGTGTCCCCGCGCGTCCCCGGCGCGGGCTACGCGACCGGGTTCTCCCGCACCGTCGCCAGGTCCGCCGAGGTCTTCGTGGCGATGAACTCGGTGACGGTGTAGGTGCAGACGCCCGCCACCGTGAAGGGGTCCTCGGCCGCGATCCGTTCGATCTCGGCCCGGGACACACCGCCGGCCAGGATCACGCCGCCGTCGCGCGGGACCTTGCGCCCCGACGCGAGGAAGACGCCGCTGGCGTAGTAGCCGTCCAGCCAGGCGATGTGAGCGTCCATCTGCTCTTCGACGGACTCGACGGGTGCGGTGTAGGTGAGCTCCATGACGAACATGATCGCCAGGCTACTCTCGCTCCATCATGACGAGTGCGAAGACCCCCGCCGACGAGGCCGAGGCCCGGGCGATACAGGACGAACTACGGCATCAGGTCGTGCTCACCGAGCCCGGCCCGCCACCCGGCCGCGGCTTGGTCACGGGAGTGGACGTCGCCTACGACGACGCGCGCGACCTGGTCGCCGCCGCGGCCGTGGTACTCGACGCCGCCACCCTGGAGGTCGTCGAGGAGGCCACCGCCGTCGGGCACGTCAGCTTCCCCTACGTACCCGGGCTGCTCGCCTTCCGCGAGCTGCCGACCGTACTGGCCGCCCTCGACTCCTTGAAGACAGGGCCCGGCCTCGTCGTATGCGACGGCTACGGCCTCGCGCACCCCCGTGGCTTCGGCCTCGCCTGCCACCTCGGGGTGGTCACCGGACTCCCGGCCATCGGCGTCGCGAAGAACCCGTTCACCTTCACCTACGAGGAACCGGGCGCCCGGCGGGGCGCCGCCGCCGCGCTGCTCGCGGCCGACGGGACCGAGGTCGGGCGGGCGCTGCGCACGCAGGACCGGATCAAGCCGGTCTACGTGTCCGTAGGACACCGGGTCTCGCTGGACAACGCCTGCGCGCACGCCCTGGCCCTGAGCCCCCGCTTCCGGATCCCCGAGACGACCCGCCACGCCGACTCCCTGTGCCGCAGGGCCCTGCGGGAGGCCTCCTGAATCACCCGGTCCGCGTGCGCCCGGTCCGCGTGCGCCCGGTCGGCCTGCGCCCGGTCGGCGTGCGCCCGGTCGGCGTGCGCCCGGTCGGCGTGCGCCCGGTCCGCTCGCACTCGGTCCGCTTGTACCCGACCGGCGGGCGTTCGCCCGTCAGCGGGCGTCCACCACCCGGAAGGTGATCCCCGCCTTCTGGAGGCGGGCGATCAGGGCGTCGCCCATCGCCACGGCTGTCGTCAGCTGCCCGGCCACCTTCGGCAGGGCGTCGTGGGCCAGGCAGAGCGCCGACTCGGCCAGCATCTTCGCCGTCTCCCCGTAGCCGGGGTCGCCACCCGCCACCTCGGTCAGCACGCGCCGCCCGCCGCCCTTGCCCACGAACCGCACGGTGAACCAGCTGCGCGCGCGGCGTTCCGCGTCCGGCCCCCGGCCCGGTTCCCAGCGGTTCATCAGCCAGCGCCGGGCCGGCGGCACCTGGGACAGGGCCACCGTCGCGCCCAGCGCCGCCGTACCTCCCACCGCGACGGGCAGGTGCTTGACGGAGGCGTAGTGCCGGTAGCGGAAGTCCGGGCCGTACCGCTCCAGCGCGGCCGCCGACCGGGCCACGACGCGCGGGTCCAGCGAGGGCAGCGGCATCGCCCAGGTGCCGGTCTCCCGGCTGAAGCGTGGTGCCCCCACCGGCCCGCGCGCCCGCCGCCCCAGCAGCCGCGGCTCGTGCAGCCGGCGCTCCCGCGCCGCGGCCAGGGTCTGCGGGCCGCGGCTCAGCGCGGTCAGCGCGGAGGCCAGGGTGCCGCCGGAGAAGAAGGCGTTGGACCGCACGAACCCGTCGACCGCCAGCGGGACCCCCCGCGGCAGCTGCCGGACCGTGAAGTACGCCCCGAGATCGGCCGGGATCGAGTCGAAGCCGCAGGCGTGCACGATCCGTGCCCCGGTCTCCCGGGCCCGTGCGTCGTGCTCGACGTACATGCGGTCCACGAACTCCGGCTCGCCGGTGAGGTCCACGTAGTCCGTGCCCGCCTCGGCGCAGGCGGCCACGAGCTCCGCCCCGTACCAGACGTACGGTCCCACCGTCGTGGCCAGCACCCGGGTGGACGCGGCCAGCTCGCGCACGGCCGCGGGGTCCTGGGCGTCGGACCGCAGCAGCGGCAGCCGCGCACATGCCGGGTCGATCGAGGCCAGCCGGTCGCGCAGCCGCTCCAGCTTCGAGGAGTCCCGGCCGGCGAGGGCCCACCGGCAGCCGGCGGGTGCGTTCGCGGCGAGGTACTCGGCGGTGAGCGCGCCCACGAACCCGGTGGCACCGAACAGTACGACGTCGTAGGCGCGTTCCGGCCGGTCGTGCGGGACAGTTGCGTTCATGAACGGCTCCTCCCAGGGGGTGTCGGTGGCCGAGGCTAGCGTGATGTCCGGCCGCCGGTACGAGCGGGTAGGGCGCGCCGTACCCGGAGAGAGCAGCGCATGGAGCCGGACACCCGGGCGGCCGGGTGATCCGCCGGGAGCCCCGCCTGGGGGCTTGTGTTCGATGGAACACGTTCCTAGCATCACTGGTGTTACATCAGTTGTGTCACACAGCCGGTCACGGCCGCACACCACACACCACGAACACCATGCACACCAGAGCCGCTGGGGGCCCGATGGCAGTGACAGGGAACGGGAACCGGGAGGCGAGCGGGCCCGGCCCGCTCGCGGGGGTGCGCGTCGTCGAACTGGCGGGCATCGGCCCCGGGCCGTTCGCCACCATGCTCCTCGCCGACCTGGGCGCCGACGTCGTACGGGTGGACCGCCCCGGCGGCGGCGGGCTCGCGGTCGATCCGGCCTACGACATCACCAACCGCGGCAAACGGTCCGTCCTGCTCGACCTCAAGTCCGCCGACGGGCCCGCCCGCGTCCTGGACCTGGTCGAGCGGGCCGACGTGCTCGTCGAGGGATTCCGGCCGGGGGTCGCCGAGCGCCTCGGGGTCGGACCGGCCCAGTGCCTCGCCCGCAATCCGAAGCTCGTCTACGGCCGGATGACCGGCTGGGGCCAGGACGGCCCGCTCGCCGAGACCGCCGGGCACGACATCGCGTACATCGCCGTGACCGGCGCCCTCGGCATGATCGGGAACCCGGGAGAGCCCCCGGCCGTACCCGCCAACCTGGTCGGGGACTACGCGGGCGGCTCGCTCTACCTGGTCATCGGGGTCCTCGCCGCCCTCCACCACGCCCGCGCCACCGGCACCGGCCAGGTCGTCGATGCGGCCATCGTCGACGGCACCGCCCACCTCACCGCCATGATCCACGGAATGATGGCGGCGGGCGGCTGGCAGGACCGTCGCGGGGCCAACCTCCTCGACGGCGGCTGCCCCTTCTACGGCACCTACGAGACCTCCGACGGCCGGTACATGGCGGTCGGCGCGCTGGAGCAGCAGTTCTACGACACCTTCGTGGGGCTCCTGGGCATCCAGGACCACGCCCCGGCCCGCAAGGACCTCGCCCGCTGGGGCGAACTGCGGGAGGCGGTCGCCGCGCGCTTCAGGATGCGTACGCGCGCGGAGTGGACGGCCGTCTTCGAGGGGAGCGACGCCTGCGTGGCGCCCGTGCTCTCGCTGCGCGAGGCCCCGGACCACCCGCACCTCGCCGCCCGCGGCACCTTCCACGACTTCGGCGGGATCGTCCAGCCCGCGCCCGCGCCGCGCTTCTCGACGACCCCGGGCGCCCTCACCACAGGACCGGCGCAGCCGGGTGCGCACACCGCGTCGGTCGCGGCCGACTGGGACGTACCGGCCCTGCTCGGGAAGGAGAACTGATGGAACTGTCCATGATGCTCGACTACGCCGGAGACCCGCGCCGGGCCGCCGACCAGGCCGCCGCGCTGGAGTCGGCCGGGCTCGACGCCGTATGGGTGGCCGAGGCCTGGGGGTTCGACTCCCCGACGATCATGGGCTATCTCGCCGCCCGCACCGAGCGGCTGAAGATCGGCTCGGCCATCCTCAACGTCTACTCGCGCACCCCCGGCCTCATCGCGCAGACCGCCGCCGGCCTGGACGCGCTCTCCGGCGGCCGGGCGCTGCTGGGCCTCGGCGCGTCGGGCCCGCAGGTCGTCGAGGGCTGGCACGGGATGCCGTACGACAAGCCGCTCGGCCGGACCCGCGAGACGGTCGAGCTGTGTCGGCGCATCTGGCGGCGCGAGACGATCGACCACCACGGCATCACCGACATGCCGCTGCCGCCCGAGAAGGGCGGCCGGCACGGCAAGCCGCTGAAGATCCTCACCCGGCCGGTCCGTCCCGCCATCCCCGTCCACATCGCCTCGCTCGGCCCCGCCAACGTCCGGCTGACCGCCGAGATCGCCGACGGCTGGCTCCCCACGCTCTTCATCCCCGAGAAGGCCGCCGCGGTGTGGGGCGGCCCGCTCGCCGAGGGCGCGGCCAAGCGGTCGCCGGAGCTCGGCCCGCTGCAGACCGTCGCGGGCGGCCTGCTCGCCATCGGCCCGGACGCGGCCGCCGTGCGGGAGCTCGCGCGCCCGCAGATCGCGCTGTACGTCGGCGGGATGGGCGCGGTCGGCAAGAACTTCTACAACGACCTGGCCGTCGCCTACGGATACGAGGAAGAGGCTCGCCGGATCCAGGAGCTGTATCTCGCCGGGCGCAAGCGCGACGCCGCTGCCGCCGTCCCGGACGAATTCTGTGAGCTGATGACGCTGTGCGGGCCCGAGGGCTACGTACGCGAGCGCGTCGAGGCCTTCCGTGCGGCGGGCGTCACCATGCTCAATGTCACGCCGGTCGGCCCCGACCCGGCCAAGCTGATCGAAACCGTCAAGAGCTGGCTCTAGGGGGACCCGATGCAACGACGCATCTTCGACGCCGACCACGAGGCGTTCCGCGAGACCGTACGCACCTTCCTCAGCAAGGAGGTGCTGCCGCACTACGAGCAGTGGGAGAAGGACGGCATCGTCAGCCGCGAGGCGTGGCGGGCCGCGGGACGGCAGGGGCTGCTGGGCCTCGCCGTACCGGAGGAGTACGGCGGCGGCGGGAACACCGACTTCCGCTACGCCGCCGTGATCGCCGAGGAGTTCACCCGCGCGGGCGCCCCCGGGCTGGCCATCGGGCTGCACAACGACATCATCGGGCCCTACCTGACCTCGCTCGCCACCGAGGAGCAGAAGCGCCGCTGGCTGCCCGGCTTCTGCTCCGGGGAGACCATCACCGCCATCGCGATGACCGAGCCGGGCGCCGGCTCCGACCTCCAGGGGATCCGGACCACCGCCGAGGACCACGGCGACCACTGGGTGCTGAACGGCTCCAAGACCTTCATCTCCAACGGCATCCTGGCCGACCTGGTGATCGTGGTCGCGAGGACCACCCCCGAGGGCGGGGCGCACGGCCTGTCGTTGCTGGTCGTCGAGCGCGGCGCGGAGGGGTTCGAGCGCGGCCGTAACCTCGACAAGATCGGCCAGAAGTCCCAGGACACCGCCGAGCTGTTCTTCAACGACGTACGCGTCCCGAAGGAGAACCTGCTCGGCGAGCTGAACGGCGCGTTCCTCCACCTGATGACCAATCTCGCGCAGGAACGGATGGGCATCGCGATGGCCGGCATCGCGGCCGCCGAGCACCTGCTGGAGATCACCACCCAGTACGTGAAGGAGCGGGAGGCCTTCGGCCGTCCGCTGGCCAAACTGCAGCACATCCGGTTCGAGATCGCGGAGATGGCCACCGAGGTCGCCGTCACCCGGACCTTCCTCGACCGCTGCATCACGGACCACACGAACGGCGAACTGGACCACGTGCACGCCTCCATGGCCAAGTGGTGGGCCACAGAGCTGCAGAAGCGCGTCGCCGACCGCTGCCTCCAACTCCACGGCGGCTACGGCTACATGACCGAATACCGGGTCGCCCGGGCCTTCACCGACGGCCGCATACAGACCATCTACGGCGGCACGACCGAGATCATGAAGGAGATCATCGGCCGTTCCCTGCTCGGCTGATCTTCCCCGGACACCTTCCCCCGGACACACCTTCCCCCGGACACCTCCTCCCGGACACCTCCCCCCTGGACACCTCCGAAAGGCTTGACCAGTGAGCACCGAAGCTTACGTATACGACGCGATCCGCACCCCGCGCGGCCGCGGCAAGGCCAATGGCGCCCTGCACGGCACCAAGCCGATCGACCTGGTCGTCGGACTTATCGACGCCCTGCGCGAGCGCAACCCCGGCCTGGACCCCGCCACCATCGACGACATCGTGCTCGGTGTCGTCGGCCCGGTCGGCGACCAGGGCTCCGACATCGCCCGTGTCGCGGCCATCGCCGCCGGCCTCCCGGACACCGTGGCCGGCGTACAGGAGAACCGCTTCTGCGCCTCCGGTCTGGAAGCCGTCAACCTGGCCGCCGCGAAGGTCCGCTCCGGCTGGGAGGACCTGGTCCTCGCCGGCGGGGTGGAGTCCATGTCCCGCGTCCCCATGGCCTCCGACGGTGGCGCCTGGTTCGCCGACCCGATGACCAACTGGGACACCGGCTTCGTCCCGCAGGGCATCGGCGCCGACCTGATCGCCACCATCGAGGGCTTCTCCCGGCGCGACGTGGACGAGTACGCGGCCCTGTCGCAGGAGCGTGCCGCCGCGGCCATCAAGGACGGCCGCTTCGTGAAGTCCGTGGTCCCGGTCACCGACCGCAACGGCCTGATCGTCCTGGACCACGACGAGTTCGTCCGTCCCGGCACCACCGCCGACACCCTCGCCAAACTGAAGCCCTCCTTCGCGGACATCGGCGAGCTCGGCGGCTTCGACGCGGTCGCGCTGCAGAAGTACCACTGGGTCGAGAAGATCGACCACGTCCACCACGCGGGCAACTCCTCCGGCATCGTCGACGGCGCCTCGCTCGTCGCCATCGGCTCCCGCGAGGCGGGCGAGCGCAACGGGCTGACCCCGCGCGCCCGGATCGTCTCGGCGGCCGTCTCCGGCTCCGAGCCCACCATCATGCTCACCGGCCCCGCCCCCGCCACCCGCAAGGCCCTCGCCAAGGCCGGGCTGACCATCGACGACATCGACCTGGTCGAGATCAACGAGGCCTTCGCGGGCGTCGTCCTGCGCTTCGTCAAGGACATGGGCCTCTCCCTCGACAAGGTCAACGTCAACGGCGGCGCGATCGCGCTCGGCCACCCGCTCGGCGCCACCGGCGCGATGATCCTCGGCACGATCGTCGACGAGCTGGAGCGCCAGGACAAGCGCTACGGGCTCGTCACCCTCTGCGTCGGCGGCGGCATGGGCGTCGCCACCATCGTCGAACGCCTCTGATCCGCCCTGTTCCCCCTGCCCACCGGACCTTCCGAAACGAAAGCAGTGACCATGAGCGAGTCCACCACGATCCGCTGGGAACAGGACGAGACCGGCGTCGTCACCCTGATCCTCGACGACCCCAACCAGTCCGCCAACACGATGAACCAGGCCTTCAAGGACTCCATCGCGGCCATCGCCGACCGCGCCGAGGCCGAGAAGGACTCCATCCGCGGGATCATCTTCACCTCCGCCAAGAAGACCTTCTTCGCGGGCGGCGACCTCAAGGACATGATCCGGCTCCGCCCCGAGCACGCCCGGATCGCCTTCGACACCGGCACCGAGATCAAGCGCTCGCTGCGCCGGATCGAGACCCTCGGCAAGCCCGTCGTCGCCGCCATCAACGGCGCTGCCCTCGGCGGTGGTTACGAGATCGCTCTCGCCTCCCACCACCGCGTCGCCCTCGACGCGCCCGGCTCCAAGATCGGCCTGCCCGAGGTCACCCTCGGCCTGCTCCCCGCCGGTGGCGGTGTCACCCGTACCGTGCGCCTGATGGGCATCGCCGACGCGCTGCTCAAGGTGCTGCTCCAGGGAACCCAGTACACCCCGCAGCGCGCCTTGGACAACGGCCTCGTGCACGAACTGGCCGCCACCCCCGAGGAGATGCTGACCAAGGCCCGCGCCTTCATCGACGCGAACCCCGAGTCGAAGCAGCCCTGGGACGTACCCGGCTACAAGATCCCGGGCGGTACGCCCTCCAACCCGAGGTTCGCCGCCAACCTCCCGGCCTTCCCGGCCAATCTGAAGAAGCAGCTGAACGGGGCCCCGTACCCGGCGCCGCGCAACATCCTGGCCTGCGCCGTCGAGGGCTCCCAGGTGGACTTCGAGACCGCGCTGACCATCGAGGCCCGCTACTTCACCGAGCTCGTCACCGGGCAGACCGCCAAGAACATGATCCAGGCGTTCTTCTTCGACCTCCAGGCCGTCAACGCGGGCCGCAGCCGTCCGCAGGGGATCGAGCCGCGCAAGGTCCGCAAGGTCGCCGTCCTCGGCGCCGGGATGATGGGCGCGGGCATCGCCTACTCCTGCGCCCGCGCGGGCATCGAGGTGGTCCTGAAGGACGTCACCGCCGAGGCCGCCGCCAAGGGCAAGGCGTACTCCGAGAAGCTGCTCGACAAGGCGCTCTCCCGGGGCCGGACCACCGAGGCCAAGCGCGCCGAGCTGCTCGCCCGGATCACCCCGACCGCCGACGCGGCCGACCTCGCGGGCTGCGACGCCGTCATCGAGGCCGTCTTCGAGGACACCTCCCTCAAGCACAAGGTGTTCCAGGAGATCCAGGACGTCATCGAGCCGGACGCGCTGCTGTGCTCCAACACCTCCACGCTGCCCATCACGGGCCTCGCGGAGGGCGTTTCGCGGCCGGTCGACTTCATCGGCCTGCACTTCTTCTCACCCGTCGACAAGATGCCGCTCGTGGAGATCATCAAGGGGGAGCGGACCGGCGACGAGGCCATCGCCCGCGCCTTCGACCTGGTCCGCCAGATCAACAAGACGCCGATCGTGGTCAACGACTCGCGCGGCTTCTTCACCTCGCGCGTCATCGGCCAGTTCATCAACGAGGGCGTGGCGATGGTCGGCGAGGGCGTCGAGCCCGCCTCGATCGAACAGGCCGCCGCCCAGGCCGGTTACCCGGCCAAGGTGCTCTCCCTGATGGACGAGCTCACCCTCACCCTGCCGCGCAAGATCCGCAACGAGACGCGCAAGGCCTTCGAGGCCGAGGGCAAGGCGTGGGCCGAGCACCCCGCCGACGCGGTCATCGACCGTATGGTGGACGAGTTCGGGCGCCCCGGGCGCAGCGGCGGGGCCGGCTTCTACGAGTACGACGAGGCGGGCAAGCGCGCCCGCCTCTGGCCGGGGCTGCGCGAGCACTTCACCAAGCCGGAGGTCGACGTCCCGTTCGAGGACATGAAGGAGCGGATGCTCTTCTCCGAGGCCCTGGACACCGTCCGCTGCCTCGACGAGGGCGTGCTCACCTCGATCGCCGACGCCAACATCGGCTCCATCATGGGCATCGGCTTCCCGGCCTGGACCGGTGGCGTGATCCAGTACATCAACGGCTACGAGGGGGGCCTGCCCGGCTTCGTGGCCCGTGCCCGTGAGCTGGCGGCCCAGTACGGCGAGCGCTTCACCCCGCCGGCCTCGCTGATCGCGAAGGCCGAGCGCGGCGAGACGTACACGGACTGAGCACGGCCGTCCCGGGTCCGTACGCGAGCGGGCCCGGGACGCCTCCGGCTCAGCGGCCGGGGTCGCTCAGGAACGCGAACACCCCGCGCTCCTCGGAGCCGTCCGGGGCGGTCCACCGGGCCAGCACCTGCCCCCGGACGCCGTCCGCGGTGGTGGGACCCGGACGCAGTACCCGGGTCAGCGTGAGGTCGTAGAGGGGTTCCGGTCGACCGGCCGGGCCCACCCCGATGACGGTGGCTTCGGCGGTGTCGGACACCTTCCCGGGACCGGCCGGGGGCGCCGGTACGCCCCTCCGTCCGGCGCGGACCTCCACCGTCGGGTCGGGGGTGTCGCTCTCGCTCTGGGCCTGCGCCGTGGTGCGGCCCGCCAACAGGGCCAGCAACTGCTCGACCAGGACGAGGTCGTGGGCGCCGTCGTAGACCCAGCGCCTGCCCAGCGTCCCGTGCATCAGGGTGCCGACCAGCCCGTCCTCGGCGCCCGCCAGCGGGGCCCCGCGGTAGGTGAGCGGGACCAGGTAGGCGACGGGCTCGTCCCCGGAACCGTCGGTGACGACCATGAACTCGATGCCGACCACGTCCTCGGGGTCGTCGAGCCGGAACCCGCCCGCCCTGGCGAGACCGGCGGTGCCCGTACCCCCGTGGTACCAGGGCCGCGACGGGAGCCAGTCGGCGAGGAGTTCCAGTTTGGTCGGGGTCAGCGTGGTGTGGTGGATGACGGCCATGGCACGAACCTACCCGGCCCCACCCGGCCCCTGAGGACCGGTCCGCAGCCACTTCACGGCCAGGGCGGCCCGCCCCGGCTTCGTCGCCGCGCTCGCGAACCGGCCGCCCCGCGTCAGGGCAGCGTCCAGAACACCTCCGTCACGAGGTAGAAGACGACGACCCAGAACACGAGCAGCGCGGCGACGACGGCGCCGCCGACGAGGTTGGTCCTGGCGGGCGGTTCGTCCGTTGAGGGCCACAGCCACCGCTTGAGCAGCCGGTTCACGTAGTGGGGCATCGTGAAGAAGCTCATGATGAAGCTCGACAGCAGGTTGCCCACGAGCAGTCCGAACCAGAGCGGCATGCCCAGCGGATGCAGGACGAGGCTCAGTATCACGACGGTCGGGTAGAGACCGACCCAGACCGCGATGGCGGTCTTGGTCTCCGAGGGCGGCGCCGCTTCCTTGCCGTTCTCCTCGAAGGCGAACCAACTGCCGAACGAGTTGTCGATCGTGCGCAGTTTGAAGTCGTTGAACCTCTCCCCCTCGGCGAGCATCTCCCGCCGCTTCGCCGACGTCAGCCACGCGTCCAGGTGTTCGGCGTTGTCATAGCGGTACAGGGTGGTCCACTCGTCCTGAATGCCTTCGATGGGGCGGAAGATCTCGGTGCCGCGAAACCCTTCGAACTTGCTCTCCTCCTGGCTCATGTGGCGCTGCCATGCGAGGAAGTCGTCGACGTGGTCGGGGCGGACGCGATGGGTCACCACCACGGTCACCAGCGGGTCCGTCGGCTGCGTGCCACCGCTGATCACCTGCTGGGTCGCGGGACCGTCGAAGTACGGCTCGCCGGCGTCGAGGAGCCGTTGCCGGGTCGCGCCGTTCATCCAGGCCTGCAGGTGGGCCACCGAGTCGAACCGGTAGACGATCACCCAGTCGGGTTGTACGGCGGTCGGCGGGGACACCTGGACGCCGAGGTGTCCGGCGTACCGGGCGGCCGCGGCGTTGACTTCGTCCTGCCACTTCTCGTACTCCCGGTCCATGCCGGGGCGGACCCTCCGGCCGAGGATGACCGTCGCCGCGTTGTCCGTCTGCCGTTCGGCCGTCATCGTCGCGTGCCCGTCCGCGCCGACTGGCTCTCGACGAGCCGGCCGTAGATCCGTTCCGGAGTGAGGGGCAACTCGCGGTAGCGCACTCCCGTGGCGTCGCGGAGCGCGTTCGCGAGCGCGGGGGCCACCGGGTTGATGCAGCACTCCGCCATCCCCTTCGACCCCATGGCCCCGACGGAGTCCGACGAGCCCACCAGGAGCACGTCGGTGCGCGGCACGTCGGCGTAGGTGGGGATGCGGTAGTTGCGGAGGTTCGGGTTGGCCATGACGCCGTCCGCGTCGATCTGGAAGTTCTCGGTCAGCGCGAAGCCGATGCCCTGGGCGACACCGCCCTCCACCTGTCCCCGGACCTGTTGCGGGTTGATGAGCACACCGGCGTCGGTCGCCTGGACGCTGTACAGGACACGGATCTCACCCGTCACTTGGTGAACGGCGATGCGGAAGCCCTGCGTGTTGGAGGTGATGCTGCGGGGCGAGCCGTACGCCTTGCGGGCGGCCGTGAACCGGATGCCGCGCGCCCGGGCCTCGGCGACGAGCGTGGCCAGCGAGACGCGCTCGTCCCCGCAGACGACGCCGTCGTCGTCCATCGAGCACATCACGACGTGGACACCCGTGTGCGTGGCGGCGAAGTCCAGGATGCGGTCGCGCACCGCATTGGCCGCCCGGAGGACCGCGTTGCCCGCCACGAAGAGTCCGGCACTCGCGAAGGCGCCGGTGTCGAATCCCGTGCGGTCGGTGTCGGACTGCACCAGGCGGATCCGCGACGGCGTCGTACCCAGCTGGTTGGCCGCGATCTGGACGTGCGCGGTCGACGTGCCCTCCCCGAATTCGACGGTGCCGACGGCCAGCTCGTACACGAGGTCGTCGCCGAGCGTGAGCCAGGCCTCGGAGACGTGCTCGGTCGGGGGCGCGGTCTCGTGCATGGAACTCGCGACGCCGACCCCGACGAGCCAGCCGGGGCCGGGGGAGGGCTGGTCGGCCGTACGGGCCAGCTCGCCGGCCACGAGGTCGATGCACTTGCCGAGCCCGTCCTCCTGGAACACCACGTCGTCGGGCCCGTCGTGCAGGGCGACGGGCGGCTCGCCCGGGCGCACGATGTTGCGGCGTCGCAGTTCGAGCGGATCCATGTGCAGGGCGAGGGCCAGTTCGTCCATCGCCGATTCCACGGCGAAGGCCGGCTGGGTCATTCCGTAACCGCGCAGGGCGCCGCTCGGAACGGTGTTCGTGTAGACGGAGAAGGCGTCGTACTTCTTGTTGGGGCAGCGGTAGATCATGACGGCGGAGCCGCCCGCGTACAGGGTCTCGCCACCGTGGTTGCCGTAGGCGCCCGTGTTCGACAGGTTGCGGACCTGGAAGGCGGTGAGCGTGCCGTCGGCCTTCGCTCCCAGCTTGACCGTCAGCTTCATCGGATGCCGGGGCGAAGCCGTGGTGAACTCCTCCTCGCGCGTGTACTCGAAGCAGACAGGCCGGCCGGTGTCGAGGGCGGCGAGAGCGGCCAGGTCCTCCGAGATGACCTCCTGCTTGCCGCCGAAACCGCCGCCGACGCGCTTGCAGAACACGCGGAGCTGGTCCGGGCGCAGCGCGAACAGGTAGGCCAGCTTGACCTTCGCGATCGAAGGAGACTGAGAACTGGTGCGGACGTTCAGCCGCCCGTCCTCCATCCAGGCGATCGAACCGTGGGTCTCCAGGTGCGCGTGCTGCACGCGCGGTGAGAAGTACGTGCCTTCGTGGATCACGTCGGCCGCGGCGAAGCCCGCGTCGACGTCGCCGATGTGCGAGTGGATCTCCAGGAGGAGGTTGTGGACGTAGTCGCGGGCGAACGGGTCCTCCGAGCCGTGCAGTTGCGGAGCCCCGTCGGCCATGGCCTCCTCCGGGTCGAAGACCGCCGGCAGCACCTCGTACTCCACGGCCACCTTCCGGCAGCCCTCCTCGGCCGCCCCGACCGTGTCCGCGAGCACCGCGACGACGCGCTGGCCGACGAAGCGGACCGTGCGGTCGAGGATGTAGGTGTCGTCCGGATCGACGAGGTGGTCGGTGTGGATCGCCGTGGTGAAGCGTTTGCGCGGCACGTCCTCCCAGGTATAGACGCGATGCACGCCGGGGACCGCCAGCGCGGCGGTCTTGTCGATCGAGACGATGCGGGCGTGCGCGTGCGGCGAACGCAGCACTTTGAGGTGCAGCATCCCTTCCATGCGGGTGTCCATCGTGAATTCGGCGAGACCGGTCACCACGTCGTCGGCCGCCGGCGCCCCGACGTTCGTTCCGACGGCCCGTCCCGGCGCGGCGCTCTGCACACCGGCGACGCCCTTCACCGCGTCCTCGATCGCCCGGTAGCCGGTGCAACGGCAGAGATTTCCCTTCAACGCCCGGGGCAGGTCCGCCTTCTGGGCCTCGGTGAACGTCGCCGAGGTCATGATCATCCCTGCGGTGCAGAACCCGCACTGGAATCCCGGGGCGTCCCGGAACCGGCGCTGCGCGGGATGCAGGTCGCCGGGCGACCCGAGACCCTCGATCGTGGTCACCTCATGGCCCTCCGCGCGGAAGGCGGGGGTGATGCAGCTGTGGACCGGAGTGCCGTCCAGCCACACGGTGCACGCGCCGCAGTCGCCGGCGTCGCAGCCCTTCTTGACGCCGAAGTGGCCGAGCGCGCGCAGGAACGTCCGCAGGCACTGGCCGGGGTCCGGTTGCTCGGAGAAGCTCCTGCCGTTCACGGAGTAGGTCATGCCGGGCCCCCGGCCATGAGTTCGTGGCGGATCTCTTCGGCGAAGTGCAGGGTGAGGTGGTGGCGATGGTCCGGGGTTCCGTTCGGGTCGGCGAACCAGACGTCGGCGGGGATGGCGTTGATGCTCTGCTGCAGGGTGCGGGCATCGGGCACGGTCTCGAAGGCGAAGCGCACCGGGCGAGTGGTGCCGGCGGTGACGGTGAGCAGCAGGTCGCTCGTTCCCGGCGTCTGCGTACCGACGAGGAAGACCGTCGAACGGCCCAGGTGGGTCAGCGTGAAGAGGCGGTGGGCGGTGCGCCTGCGCAGGGCGCGCGCCGGAACGCGGATGCGCCGCAGGATCTCCCCGGGAGCGAGGATGTTCCGGTTGTTCCCGGTCACGAAGTCGAGAGCGTCGACGGTGCGCACGGACCCGTCGGTGGCCCACAGCTCGTACTCGGCCTCGAGCGCGACCGTGAGCGTGATCATGGGACCGGCCGGCAGGGACATACAGATGTTTCCGCCGACGGTCGCCGAGTTCCAGACCTTGAACGACGACAGGAACGCCTCGCAGCTCTGGGCGAAGAGAGGGCCCGCGGTCCAGTCGGCCGGAGGCGTGAGGGCGTACAGGTCCCGGATGGTGCACGTGGCGCCGATCTCCAGGCCCGCGCCGCTCGGCACGAGGGGATCCCAGCCCAGGGCCGTCAGGTCGACCAGGCGGCGCAGGCCCGGCTGCTCGGCGGAGAACAGCCACGTCCCGCCGGCGAGCCAGGCATCGTCCTCGCGCCAGTCGGCGCCCGGCCGCTCGGACGGTCGCCGGACGACTTCGCTGATGGTGTTGAGGTCCATGAGAACACCTGCCCGTTACGTGCAGGGGTGTGCGCCGCCTTGAGCGGCAGAATCCGCTGGGGCCGCTGGGGCCGACCCGCTCAGAGCAAGGGCCGGCGGGCGCAAAAGACTCCCTTCCAGCGTACTGAGAACGGGCCTGCCCCGCCAAAGCAGGGTTCAGGTCTGCGGCTATGGCCCGCCGGGTGCCCCGCCGGAGACGAACGCCGCCCGCAATTCCTCGCGCAGGGACCGCTGGAAGGCCGTCACCAGCGCCTGGACCACCATCGGCTGCATGTGCGCCGACAGCGCCTTCATGGACTCCACCCGCTCCGGATCGCTCTCGCCCTCCGTGAACGGCCCCCACACCTCGTCGCGGAACAGGGCCGTCAGTTCGTGGGCCGCCGAGCGGGTGTGCTCCATGAGCACCCGGCGCGCCGCCAGGATCGTCTCGTGGGCGATCGGTACGTCGAGCAGCGCGACCCCCAGCCGCAGCAGGCCCACGTCCACCCGGAACCCGTCCCCCGAGACGGCGAGCACGTTCATCGCCGTCAGCCGCCGGACATCGGTGTCCGACAGGCTCCGTCCCGCCCGCTTCTCCAGCTCCTCCCGCGATACGTCCTGCGCCGCGTCCGGAGCCCAACTGGCCACCATCGCCCGGTGGATCGCCAGGTCATGGGCGCTCAGGTCGTCGGGCAGCGCGTCCAGGTAGCGCTCGATGGCGGACAGGGTCATGCCCTGGTGCTGGAGCTCCTCGATCAGTGCCAGCCGGGACAGGTGTTCCGGCCCGTAGTGCCCCACCCGACGAGGGCCGATCACGGGAGGGGGCAAAAGCCCGCGGGTGCTGTAGAAACGAACGGTGCGCACGGTGACGCCCGCCCGGGCCGCCAGCTCGTCGACGGTGAGCATCGGCTCGGGTGCCTGGTCGGCCATCGTCTGCGCCTCGCTCTCTGCTCCACAGCTTGGGTTCAACAGTATTGCTGTCGCACCAACGATGTGAAACGGCCAGGAGCTGCCCATGACCACGAACCTGCGACTGCCCGGACGACCCGAAGAGATCACCCTGCCGGCCCTGCTGGCCCGCAACGCCGCAGAGTACGGGGAACTCCCCGCCCTCTCGTGGCGGGCCGGCCCCGAGGCCGCCGAATGGACGACGCTGACCTGGGGCGAGGTGCGCAGCAAGGTCGCCGTCCTCGCCGCCGGGTACGCCGCCCTCGGCGTCGAGCGCGGCGATCACGTGCTGATGATGATGGGCAACCGCCCCGAGCACTGGCTCAGCGACCTCGCCCTCGTCCACCTCGGCGCCGTACCCGTCACCGTGTACGGGACCTCCGCGCCCGAGCAGATCGCCCACATCGCCCGCCACAGCCGGGCCCGGGTCGCCGTGGTCGAGGGCGCCCGTGAACTCCTGCGGTGGGAGCCCCTGCTGGCCGATGCCGGCGTCCCCCTGGAGCGTCTCGTCGTCGCCGAGGCCGCCGAGGCCGGCGGGCACTCCACCTACGGCTCCCTGTACGCCGGCGGGGCCCGGCTCCACCGCGGCGACGACTTCGAGAAGGCCTGGCGGGAGATCCTCCCCGAGGACCCGCTGACCGTCGTCTACACCTCCGGCACCACCGGCGACCCCAAGGGCGTGCGGCTGACCCACCGCAACCTCATGCTCCAGGCGGTCCGCCTCGACCGGCACGTGGACCTGCCCGAGCACGCCGAGCACATCTGCTACCTGCCCTTCGCGCACATAGCCGAGCGGGTCCTCGGGATCTACCTGCCGCTGCTGCGGGCCTCGCACGTCCGGCTGTGCGCCGACCCCGCCGCCGTGTCGGGGGCGGTCCGTGAGCTGCACCCGGTGCAGTTCTTCGGCGTGCCCCGGGTGTGGGAGAAGCTCGCCGCCTCGGTCCGCGCGGTCCTCGCGCGGCTCCCCGAGGAGCAGCGCACGGCCATCGAGGCCGCGAACGACCTGGCCCGCGCCCGGGCCGGGCACCGGGAGCGCGGCGAGGAGGTGCCGGCCGCGCTCGAAGCCTCGTACGCCGGGGCCAAGGAGCAGGTGCTGGACCCGCTGCTGGGGCTGGCGGGCATGGACCGTTTGATGTGGACGGCCAGCGCCACCGCGCCGATGCCGATCGACGTGGTCCGCTTCTGGGCCGGCTGGGGCATCACCATCATGGACGCCTGGGGGCTCACCGAGACCTCGGGCGTGTGCACGGTCAACAGCCCGGACGGCTTCCGGCTCGGCTCGGTGGGCCGCGCGATCGAGGGGCTGGAGCTGAAACTGGCCGAGGACGGGGAGATCCTCACCCGCGGGGCGACCGTGTTCGGCGGCTACCTGCGGCCGGACGGCTCGCTGGAGAGCGCCTGCGACGACGAGGGCTGGTTCCCGACGGGGGACATCGGCCGGCTCGACGAGGACGGGTACCTCTGGCTGACCGACCGTAAGAAGGAGCTGATCATCACCTCGAACGGCAAGAACGTCTCGCCGGCCCTGGTGGAGAACACGGTGAAGGAGCACCCGCTGATCGGCCAGGCCCTGGTGCACGGCGACGGCCGCTCGTACCTCGTCGCCCTGCTGGTCCTGGACCCGGAGCTGGCCCCGGTCTGGGCGGCGGCCCGGGGCATCGAGGCCGCTTCCCCGTCCGCCCTCGCCGCGCACCCCGGCGTCCGGGAGGAGATCGCCCGTGCGGTGGACGCGGCCAACGCGCGGCTCAACCGGACCGAGCAGATCAAGCGGTACCGGCTGCTGACCGAGGAGTGGGGCCCGGAGACCGGGGAGCTCACCCCCTCGCTCAAGCTCCGCCGCCGGGTGGTCCGCGACAAGTACGGCGCACTGATCGACGGCCTGTACGAGGAGCCGTACGAGAGCGCGTGAACCGGGACGCCGACGCCCCGGTGCGGTGAGCACCTTCCGCCCACCGGACCGGGGTGCCGGTACCTGGCGGCCGATCAGCGGGTAGTGGCCGGACAGAGAAGCCGGACAAGGCGACACCCCGGCCCGGGTCTCTGCGGAGACGTCGGGTCGGGGCGTCGTTGCGCCCGGCCACTGGTGGGAGAGCGGCGGGCGAGTCGCTGGCCTGCTTGGTCAGCAGAGCGGGTGCTCCCAATGCAGATCTGCCGAACCCTCGATCCAATACGCGTGCGACCGCTCGGTCACCCGTAGGCGCACCTCCCCGATGCCGGGCCGGCCCATGCGGTGCCACCCGATGAGTGCCCGCTCGATGTTGTCCCACAAGGAGACGGGACCACCCTGGCGAACCAGCCACTCCCCGCCCTCGTTCACCAACTCGGCGAACGACTCCCGGTCCGGGTCGAAGACGTAGAAGAGCGGCGCGCCATTGCTGGACCAGGCCCGCAGCACCTGCGCGGACGGTGCCGCCAGGTGGGCCAATACGGCCTGCATCGGCTTGTCGAGGTCGGTCGGGGCTACTGATGCTCGCCGCTCGGAACCGGGATACGCCACACGGGAGGACAGGTCGCCGGCGATCGGCGTGACGGCCTGAGAGCGTGCCTGCATGAAGCTGGTGTGAGAGACGAACCGCCCCTCGGCCGTCCCGTCGCCTTGCACCATGACCTTGGCGAGGCCGGTCCCGGTTGCCAGTGACCCGATGGTGGCGAGAACGACGCCGCCGGGGCGGGTCTGCCGGACCCACGTGTAGGGGATGCGCCGGACCCCGCACGTGGCGATCACCCTGTCGTAAGGGGCACGACGGGGTAGGCCGAGGAGGCCATCCCCCGTGACGGTCCAGGTGGAGAACCCAGTGCCTTCCAGGGCGACGTCCGCGCGGGCGGCGACCCCAGGATCCACCTCTATCGTGGTGACGCTGTCCTCGCCCAGACGATGGCACAGCAGGGCAGTGGAGTACCCGGTGCCCGTGCCGATCTCCAGTACGCGCTGCCCGTCCTCAACCTCCAGGTCCTCGATCATCTCCAGGACGAGCCACGGGATCGTGGATGACGAGCTTGGGATGCCCGGTACCGGGCCGGGGGCCTGGTCGGCGGTGAGGTGCCCATCGAGCTGCGTGACGAGGGAATCATCGGTGTACGCGATCCGGGCCCACTCCGTGGGGCCCGCGTCGGCGGCGGTCACGGGCTGCCAGAGTCCCCCACCGACAGGGAGGAAGACGCCGGGGTTCAGGAACGCCTCACGGGGGACGTCTTCGACGGCCTTCCGCCATGCCGGGGAACGGATGGCACCCATCGTTTCGAGCCTGTCGGCGAGAGCCTGCCGATCGTGGCTGGTATCGATCAAGGGATTTCTCCTTGTGCGAGCAGGTCGGCGAAAGCGGCTGCCATGGGGAGCCCGGTGTGCTCCTCCAGCCAGCCCCACTGGCCATTCGGATTTAGCTCCAGCAGCCAGTGGGTTCCGGCGCGGTCGACTGCGAGGTCGAAGCTTCCCGACACGAGGCTGAAGGCGTCGAGGAAGGCACGCAGGGCCGTCTCCAGAGGGGCGGACAGGGTGATGACCGAGTACGTCAGGGCAGAGTAGTCCCGCCGCCAGTCCAGGAGTTCGGAGTCGATGCGTACGGAGAAGACCTGGCGGCCCGCAACCAGGACGCGGACGTCGCACACTTTGTCGACGCGTGCCTGGAAGAGGTGCGGGACGGCGCGGATCCGGTCGTCGATCTCGTCTGCGGCGACCGGCTCCGCCCACGACACGAGGGGGACGCCGTTGCGCCGGTAGGAAGTCGCCCGTAACGTCTTGTGGATCACCTCGGCGTGATCCGCGACGAACTGGCGTGCTTCGTGCGGGTCGTTCGTGATGAGGGTGGGCGGCACGGCGAGGCCGAGGCGGTGTGCAAGGGCCAGTTGATGGGGCTTGTGGTCCGCCTCGGCGTTTCGGAGCGGGTGGTTCACCCACAGCGGGCGGTCGAGCGCGTGCAGGACACCACCGAGCCCGTACCGGGTCTGGGCGGCGGCGAACCGGGCATCGTCGGGGCTCAGGTCCGCGAAGGCGGGCCAGGTCGGCCGACGCCAGTACACAGACCGCACGTCTTCCGGATCGGCCTCTCGGGACGGCGTGAGCAGCCGCCCGGCCGCGTGGGGCGGGCGGCTGCCGTACCGAGCCGAGACCGTCAGGCCGTCGCCGATGTCAGCGGGGTTGAACCTGACCACTGGCGTGCACCGCCGGTTGAGTTCGGTGATGACCATGTCGGCGGTGACGTCGTCGGCCTCGGTGACTACCAGGACCGGCCTCTTCTCGGTGATACGCATCAGTCCTGCTGGCTGTCCTGGTCGCTGCCCTGGTCGCTCGTGCCCGGCCCCCCGTCGGGGCTGGTCGAGGTTGTGGTGCCCGTGGCGCAGCTGGTGCCGTGCTGACCCATCTCGACAAGCTGCCCGACCCGGTCGCGGAAGACGCCGAGCTGGGTGGCGGGATCGACACTGACGGAGGCGTGCGGGAGGCTCACAGTGGTGCCGTAGGGCGCGAGGCGGCTGCTGCCCCAAGGGATGGTCGGTGCAGAGGACGTGAAGAACATGGGACTCCCTGGGTTGAGTGCGGGAAGGTGCCGGCCCGTCTTTTCACGGGCCGGGGTTCAGCGGGCAGTGCCGACGACGATCACGGCGAGCGCGCCGACCACGATGGCGACGTACAGGGCCTGACGGCCGAGCTCGCTCATCGGCCGGCCGCCAGTGTCTTTGGCTGGGCGTGCGGGCCGGGGCGGTACGCGCGGCCGTGTCCACAGCCGGGGTGCGCGTACATCGGAGGCCGGACCCCGGAGGCGGAGAAGTCGGGGCCCGCCCGATTCGCGGGCACAGCGGCAACGCGCTGGTCGCAGTACACGCAGTACTCGACGCCCCCGCTCACCGAGAGGCCGCCGCGGGCATCAGCTGGAGCATTCGACGCAGGGTCCTGGCCAGGCCGCGGGCGTAGTTCCACCGCGCCAGCGGCCCGTCGCCCGAGCCTGCGCTCGTGAGCTCGTGCCAGTCGGCCAGGGGGGCCGCTGCTCCGTCGAGGTCGACGACCTCGGTGAGGAGCAGGATGCCGCAGTCCAGGAGCCGTTCGACGAGTACCTCGATGTCGACCTCGTCCGCCTTGCGGTTGTACGGGACGAGCGCGCGTTTCACGAGCTCGGCGACCGTATCGAGGTCGCCGCGGGTGGCCGCCATGCTGGTTCTCCCTGCCGTCGTCAGCGGGTGGTGACACCAGCCTGACGCCGCGGCAGAGGAGGATTACTCACAGATTTGTGAGTGCTACACCCCGATCCAGCGAGCCATCCCGCCCAGCCCTTCGGGGGCCCGTCGCGACATGTGCACCAGCCCCCGAATCGTGGCCCGGGTGCCCGGCAGATGCCGAGTCTGCTCCGGAGCCACCTTCCTGGCCTCCGCCAGATACGCCAGCGACGTCTTCGCCGAGCCGGCCTCCATCTCCACCAGCGCCCGGTCCACGAGATACCGGGCCCGCCGCGACGTCAGCGTCGACGCCGGCAGCTTCAGCCCGCGGGCCCGGCCGAGGGCCTCGTCGAAGTCGCGCAGCACGATCGACGTACCGAGCTCGTGCAGCCGGACGTTGGCCCGCCCGAAACTCAGCCAGTGCACGTCGCCCGATTCTCCACCGACGCGATCCGCGAGCTCCCGGGCGGCGGCAAGATGCGCTTCCACGGCGGCCCGGTCCTGGTCCTTCGCGGCCACCGTAGCCAGCCCGAGGTGAAGTTGCCCGGTCACGGCAAGGGCCTCGCGGCTCGTCTCCCCGGCGAGCAGGGCCTGCCCCGACGTGATCAGCTGTGCGGACGTGGCACACCGCCACAGCGTCGCCCGCTTGTACCGCTGCACGGCCTCCAGGCACGGGTCTGACGCGCGGCCTGCCGCCCAGCCCATCCGGTCCAGGGCGACGCGCGCGAGATCCGGGTGATCGAGCTTCAACGCCACGTCGTGCGCCGTCCGGTACGCCGATGCGAGGGCCTGCCACGCCGGTGTTGCCGACGCCGTGCAGACGGTGTGCGTCAGCTCCAGGATCAGGCGCGGCAGGGCCTTCCCTGCTGCGCGGAGATGCGTGGCCCGCACCTGCTGACACAGGGTGTCTGCCTCGGCAATCAGCTCCGGCACCGGTCGGACGTCGGCCAGGCCGGGGTTCGGCCCGAGGTCGTACCGGTCGAGTGCTTCCCGGATCGGGGCGACCAACGCGAGCAGCCGATCGGCGGGAAGTGCGGTCACAGCGGGGGGTCCTGTCAGCTTGGACGAGTCCACCCGCAGCGCGTGCGCCACGGCCGCCACAAGACCCGGGGTGGCGGCGCGCGCCCCGCACTCGACCTGGCTCAGGAGGCTGAGGCTGTAGGGGATGCGGTCGGCCAACTCGCGCTGCGTCAGGCGGGCAAGGCGCCGCTGCTCCCGAATCCGGGATCCGGTGTGGTCGTCGTCGGGTGCGGGCATACGGCTCTCCGTCCAAGACTCGTCGTCATGGACCGTACCCGCGCACGGTGCGCCAGATCTGCCTTCGCCCCCGATTCCACACGCATCGGGGCGATTGCATAGGCTCGGGCGCCATGACGACGAGGACTCTGTACCTGCTCTGCTCGGCCGCCCCGCCCGTCTTCGAGATCGCCGGGGTGGTGGAGGAGGCTCAGCGGCGCGGCTGGGACGTGTGCCTCGGCCTGACACCGACGGCTGCCGACTGGCTGAAGGACAGCCTGCCGGGGCTGGCCGCGCTGACCGGGCACCCGGTCCGGAGTAGCTACAAAAGGCCCGGAGACCCCGACGTGTGGCCGATGGCGGACGCGATCCTCGTCGCCCCAGCCACCTTCAACACGGTGAACGCGTGGGCGCTCGGCCTCACGGACCGATTCGTCGTCGGGGTCGTGGCCGAAGGCATCGGCAAGGAGATCCCCATGGCCGTAATGCCGTGCGTGAACTCGGCCTACGCCCGACACCGAGCCCTGGACCGGTCCTTGGAGGAGCTGCGGGAAATGGGCGTGGCGGTGCTGTACGGGCCGGCCGGGTTCGAGCCGAACGCCCCCGGGGAGAAGCGGCCGTACCCGTGGGGCGTGGCGTTGGACGCGATCGACGAGTTCGGCCGGTAGGCGGGCCCCGGGGCATACAAAAGCGCCCCGCGTCCCGGATGAGTCGTACACGCCCCGGTGCGGTGGGCGGG
>NZ_JBSGZP010000025.1:0-26008 GCF_053611065.1 Streptomyces sp. NPDC054840 | reverse complement strand
GACCAGGGCTGCTTGGCTCCGCTCGACGTGCCGGACGCAGAGAACCCCGGAACTCGTCGCCGCCGCCAACGGCGCCGTCGCGATCCATGTGGCCAGTGAGCCGGCGACGGCCGAACGGGCGCGGTCGCTCCCCCGGGGCGAGGCCGAGGAGCGGCGCGTACGGACGGCCCGGCTCTCCCGTGCCGGCCACCGGGGAGTGCTCTCGGCCGGCGGCGGCCCTCGGCGCGTGCGGCCCGGTCCCGGGTGCCGGGCTCGGCACGGCCGAGATCTTCGACCGTACGCTGTCCGGCTGCCGGTGCCCTGGGGAGCACAGGTCCGCCTTGGCCCGCTTGCTCAGAGGAGGGCGAACTGCCCGCCCGGCCCCTCCTCCTGGTGGTCCAGCACCGAAGCCGGGCGACGGGCCCAGGCCGGCGGCGGCAGCACCCCGGCCGCGCGGAGCACCTCGGCCGACAGCTTCGGGCCGGGCTCGAACGCGACCCGCTCCGGGGTCAGTTCGGCCAGCAGCGCCAACGTGGTCACCAGGGCGAGCAGTTCCGAGGTCCAGTTCTGCGGCCACTCGGCCGGCCCCAGCGCGGCCAGACCTTCGGCGTCCGGCCCCCGGTGCGCGGTGCGGGCGGCGAACCAGGCCGGCAGGACCCGCACGCCCTGCGCCTCGTACTCCCAGGCCCCGGCCGGCACGGGGGAGACCGTCCCGCTCCCGAGGCTCAGCGTCTCGCTCCCGGCGTCGTAGGCGAGCTCGTGCGGCCAGCCCACGACCGCCGAGCGGACGTACGGCCGGCGCCCGCCGGGCAGGCGGGGCGGTTCGCCGCCCCGCGCCCCGCGCAGCTGCACGCTCAGCAGCCGGTGCCCCAGCTCCAGCCCGGCCCGCCAGCGCCCGGGATCGGCGGCGAGCGGGACCTCGTATCCGCGCGGGCCCGGGCGGCCCGCCGCGACGATCCAGCACAGGACGTCCTCGGCGGTGACCCGGCCGCCGTGGTGGGCGTCCAGCAGCGGCAGCAGTCCGGGGGTGAGATTCGGCTCGGTACCGCCGGGGCGCCGGTGCAGGGGGCGGATCCGGCCGAGGCGGCCGACGGGGAGGTGCGCGGTGACCAGCGGATCCGGGGTCTCGACGAGGAAGAGCTGGTGCTCGTCCCGGACCCGCCAGAGCTCGGGGCGGGCCGCGTCGATGAGCCGCTGGTCGGGCAGCAGCCACTGCTCGTCGAAGGGCTCGCGGAGCACCCGTACGGGGTCGGGGCAGGGGCCGGGGTCGTCGGCGAAACGGGCCGTGACCGCCGAGCGCTGCCCCGGCAGGGCGGCCGCCCCGGTGTCGGGTCCACGGCTGCGGCTCGGCCGGAACAGCCGCTCCCGCTCGGCCCCTTCGGAGCCGGTCAGGGTGGTCCAGCGGGCGCGCAGGGCCGCCGGATCGGGTGCGGCCACCCAGTCCCGGCCCAGGCGCAGGCCGCCCACGGACCAGGGCATCAGATCCTCAAGCAGCGGTACGTCATCGCTCACGCCGCCGATGGTAGCGACGGGATCCGATGGCCGGGCTGTGTCCAGACCGACGAGCTAGGCTCCTTGTATAGGCATTCGTACGGTTTCGGCCGAGGAGGCTGAGGAGGCGGTCATGAGTCAGTACGACGAATACACGACCCCGTCACAAGCCGAGGGCGAGCGCCTCGACGAGGACATGGACGAGTCCCAGCGCAAGCAGCGGCAGCACCCCGACACGATGCGGACCACGCCGTCCCAGGCGGAGGGCGAACGCACCAGGGAGGACGACGAGAAGTAGGCGCGGCGCGCGGCGTCGGAGCGGCGTCCCGACGGCGTGCGGAGTCCGAGCGGCGCACGGCGTCCGAGCGGCGCTTCGAGCGGCTGCGAAAGGGCGCTCGAACGGCTCCGTAAGGGTGGTCCGAGCGGCTCCGGAGCGGCGCCCCGAGCGGCACGGAAGGGCGTCTGGAGGGCGTCCGAAGGCCGTCCGAAAACCGTCCGAGGCTGTCAGTGCGCGTCGACCGTCACGGTGAAGGAGAACCGGTCGCCGCGGTAACGGATCCGGGCCACGTCCACCACCCGGCCGTCCTCGTCGTACGTGACACCCGTGTAGTGCAGGATCGGGCTCAGCAGCGGCACCTGGAGCAGCTCGGCCGTCTCCGGGTCGGCCAGCCGGGCCTCCACCGTGTCCGTGATCCGGCTGATGCGGACCCCCACGATGTCCCGCAGGACCTTCGTCATCGGCCAGCGTTCGAGATCGGCGAGGTCCACCGCCTCGGCGAATTCCGGGAGGACCGCGTTCTCCGCCCAGTTGGTCGGCTCGTCGCTCTCCCGGTCGTGGCGCAGGCGCCGGTACGTGACCACCTCGGCCGTGCCCGGAAAGTGCTCCAGCAGCTCCCCGGACACGGCTGTGCGGCCGTGCCCGAGGATCGTCGTACGGTCGCCCGACTGCTGGGCCACGATCGCGTCGACCGAGCCCAGCAGCCGGACCGGGGTGCTGCGCAGCGCGCCCGGCTCGATGAAGGTGCCGCGCCGCCGGTGCCGGCTGATCAGGCCCTCGCCCTCCAGTTCCTTGAGCGCCTGCCGCATGGTCAGCACGCTCACCCCGTAGTGCCCGGCCAGCTGCTCCTCGGTGGGCAGGCGCAGCGAAGCGTCCGGGGTGCGCCCCAGTATCGAGGCGCGCAGTGACTGCGACACCTGGTACCAGAGCGGCAGCTTCCGGTTCAGTACCAGCGAGTCGGGGGCGAAGGCGGTCACGGGTGGATCTCCGAAGGGCTGGACAGGGGTGACGTCGGCGCACGCACGGTATGGCGCATGCAGGGTACGGCGCACGCACGGTACGGCGCATGCAGCGTATGCAGTGCAGGTCAGGCGCGGAAGTGGCGCTGCAGACCCTGCCACACGTCGTCGTAGCCGCGCTGGAGGTGATCCGCGTCGGCCGCCTGCGCGGTGGCGGTGATCGGCCAGCGGGTCTCGAACATGAAGGCAAGGCCGTCGTCGATCTTCTGCGGCTTCAGCTCGGCCGCACTCGCCCGCTCGAAGGTCTCGTGGTCGGGTCCGTGCGCGGACATCATGTTGTGGAGCGAGCCGCCGCCGGGGACGAAGCCCTCGGCCTTGGCGTCGTACGCCCCCTCGATGAGGCCCATGTACTCGCTCATCACGTTGCGGTGGAAGTAGGGCGGACGGAAGGTGTCCTCGCCGACCAGCCAGCGCGGGGCGAAGACCACGAAGTCCACGCCCGCCAGCCCCGGGGTGTCGGAGGGCGAGGTCAGGACCGTGAAGATCGACGGGTCGGGGTGGTCGTAGCTGATCGAGCCCAGGACGTTGAAGCGGCGCATGTCGTACACGTACGGGACGTGGCTGCCGTGCCAGGCGACCACGTCGAGCGGGGAGTGGTCGTAGATGGCGGACCAGAGGTTGCCGCAGAACTTGTTGATCACCTCGGTCGGGCGCTCGCTGTCCTCGTACGCCGCCACGGGGGCCTGGAAGTCCCGTGCGGCGGCGAGCCCGTTGGCGCCGATCGGGCCCAGGTTCGGCAGCTCGAAGGGCTGGCCGTAGTTCTCGCAGATGTAGCCGCGGGCGTCGGCGTCGAGCAGCTCGACGCGGAAGCGGACGCCGCGGGGGATGAGTGCCATGTCGCCCGGGCGGGCGGCGAGCAGGCCCAGCTCGGTGCGCAGGAGCAGCCCGCCGCGCTCGGGGACGATCAGCAGCTCGCCGTCGGAGTCGCTGAACACCCGGTCGGTCATGTCGGCGTTGGCGGCGTAGAGGTGGATGGCCATGCCGGCGCGCTGGGCGGCGTCGCCGTTGCCGCCGAGGGTCCACAGGCCGGCGAGGAAGTCGGTGCCGGGGGCCGGGTCGGGCAGCGGGTTCCAGCGGAGCCGGTTCGGGTCCGCCACGGACTCGGCGAAGGGCGCGGAACGAAGAGCCCCGTTGTCGATCCGGGTGAAGGGCGGGTGCGCGGCCGAGGGGCGGATCCGGTAGAGCCAGGAGCGGCGGTTGTGGGTGCGGGGCTCGGTGAAGGCGCTGCCGCTGAGCTGCTCGGCGTAGAGGCCGAGGGGGGCTCGCTGGGGCGAGTTCCGGCCGATCGGGAGGGCGCCGGGCACGGCCTCCGAGCTGTGCTCGTTGCCGAAGCCGGTGAGGTACTCCAGTGCCTCCGCCGTCTTCCTGGCCTGCTCGCTCATGTGCTGCTCCCGCTCCGTCGAAGGAATCCTATGGTCGACAGTAGGATTCCGCGGCCCGCACGTCAACGGCGGACCTGTCCTCGGGCCTGAGATCGACGGGAAAGGCTGGAAATGGGGGGCGGAGGGGTCGACGGATGCGTGGACGGAAGCCGAGGCGCGGCCGGAAAAACGGAGGCGCGGCCGGAAAAGGAGGCGGAGAGGGGGGCGGAGCCGGGGGGAGTGAAGCGGAGGCGCGGAGGCGCGGAGGTGGAACCGGAGCCGGAGCCGGAGCCGGAGGCGGGAAACGCCGGTGGGGAACGCGGATCCGGTCGAGGGGGATCCCAAAAGATGAACATTGCTCTACTCTCACGCGCATGTCGTGGACCCGCAGGTTCCCTGCCGTGCCGGCGGCGCTCCTCGCCGCCCTCCTCGCCCTCCTGTCCCTCCTCGTCGCCGCGCCCGCCGCCAGCGCGCACGAGGAGCGCCCGATCACCCTCCCGGACGGCTCCGGATCGGTACCCGAGTACCGCATGGCGGAGCCCGACCTGATCGTCTGCAAAACCGACCGGCCCGCCTTCGAGCGCCGGATATCCGCTTTCCCCGAAGAGCTCAGGCAGCGCAACCTCGCCCTGTACGAGCGGTGCGAGAAGAGCGGCTACCGGCACCTGCAGGAAGCCGTGGACGCCGTCGACCGGCCCGGGATGAACATCGCGATCCTCCCCGGCCTGTACGAGGAGGAGCCCTCCCTTCCCACGCCGACGGGGGAGTGCGCCGCGCTCAAGGCCCCCCAGTCCTCGCTCGGGTACCAGATCCTGTCCTACGAGCAGCAGGTGCGGTGCCGGCACAACCAGAACCTCGTCGCGATCCTCGGCAAGACGAACCTGCAGATCGAAGGCACGGGCGCGTCACGGCTCGACGTGGTCGTCGACGCCAAGTACCAGAAGCTGAACGCCATTCGGGCGGACAGGTCCAACGGCATCTACTTCCGCAACTTCACCGCCCAGCGCACCACCTTCAACTCGCTGTACGTGCTCGCGGGCGACGGCTTCGTCATCGACGACGTGCTGACCCGCTGGAACGACGAGTACGGCTTCTTGACCTTCGCCAGCGACCACGGGCTCTACAAGAACTGCGAGTCGTACGGGAACGGCGACTCCGGCATCTACCCGGGCAGCGCCTCGAACATCAACGACGGCCGCGGCTACGAGGTCCCCCGGTACTCCATCGAGATCACCGGCTGCCGCAGCCATCACAACATGGTCGGCTACTCCGGCACCGCGGGCGACTCGGTGTGGGTGCACGACAACGAGTTCGACCAGAACATGGGTGGCGCCTCGATGGACAGCGCCTTCCCCGGCCACCCCGGACTCCCGCAGAACCACGCCAAGTTCGAGCGGAACCTGATCCACGACAACAACCAGGACTACTACGGCTACGTCGCCGACGGCACCTGCGCCGAACCGCCGATCGAGCGTGGCTACGAGCGGGGCGTGGTCTGCCCGCAGATCTCCATGCCCCCGGGCACCGGAATCATCACCGCGGGCGGGAACTGGAACCTCTACGAGAACAACTGGGTGTACGGGCACCGGCGCGCCGGCTTCTTCCTCAGCGCGGTCCCCGCCTTCATCCGGGGTGAGGAGGCGTGGTCGAAGCAGACCGACACCTCCCACCACAACAGGTACGCCGGGAACGTCATGGGCAAGGACAAGTCCGGCGCCGCCCGCCCCAACGGCATGGACGTGTGGTGGGACGGCCAGGGGCGCGCCAACTGCTGGCAGGCCGGACCCGACGGCTCCACCCCGGGCACGGTCCCGCAGTGCGGTGATCGCCGGGGCGAGGTCTCGGGAGCGTCCGCCCGGCTGGTCGGCGAACCGGTCAAGCTGGTCCAGCTTCTCGTCTGCGCGGACTACAACGTCCAGGCGCGCAAACTCCCGGCCGGCTGCGACTGGTATGGCGCACGCGGACTGGAGCGGGTGGAGACCCAGCTGGCGCTGGCCGTGGCCGCCGTGCTGCTGCTCGTCGGCGGCGTCCTGTGGTGGCGCCGGCTGCGCGGCTCGCGCCTGGGCACGGCAGCGTCACTGGCCGGGCTGGCGGGTCTGGTCCTGGACGTGGCCGGCTCCACCATGTCCCTGACCGCCACCCTCGTTCCGGCGCTCGCCCTCCTCCTGCTCGGCCTCTGGTGGACGGGCGTCGGCCTGGTGCTGCGCCCCAGCCGGCCCTGGTCGGCCCGCCTGACTCTGCTGCTGGCCGGGCTCACCCTGCTCGACGCCTTCGACAAGGCCGTCCTGATGATCCCCTGGACCCCCCTGAGCCCCGCCTGGGTACGGGCCCTGGTCGCCGTGATCTGGGTCCTGTCGGCGGTGGTGGCCTCGGCCCGCCCGGGCACCCCGGCGCGCCCCTCCGGCCCGGGCGGCGACCCCGCGGGCGACCGCGCGCCGGCCCCCGCCGGCCCCGCCCCGGCGCTGAGCGCGGCCGCCCCGGAGCCCCCGGCGACCCGGACGACCCCGGATCCCGCGCCATGAACCCGCGCCCAGACCACCCCGACCACAGGAGGCCGGCCGTGACCGACCGGCCCGAGCACCGGCCCGACCGGCCCGACGGCGACAACCGATGCGACGCCTGCGCCGCGCCGCCGCCCCGAGCGGTCCGCAGGCTCCGCCGAACCACCCGCGCCGCGGCCCTGCTCGCCCTCGCCCTGCTCCTCGGGGGCGGCGCGGCGACGGGCTGCGGCGGGCGGGCCACCACCCACCACAAACCCGGCACCAGCCACGAACAGGCCTCCGGCACCGTCGGCACCCTGCTCACCGCCACGGATACCGGCGGCCACCGACTCCGCGAGGTCCCGGCCGAGGGCGCACCGGAGGTCCAGCTGACCGTCCGCCCGGACTCGGAGGACGGCTGGAACCTCCAACTGGCGCTGACGAACTACCGCTTCACCCCCGACAGCACCGGCGGCGCCGCCCTCCCGGGCGCGGGCCACGCCCACCTGGAGCTCGACGGGCGCAAGCTGGCCCGGCTGTACGGCCCCTGGTTCCACCTGCCCGCGGCGCAGGTACCCGAGGGCGCACACACGCTGACCGTCCGCCTCTACGCGGACGACCACACCGCCTGGGCGGTCTCGGGCAAGCCGGTCGAGGGCACGGCCCAGCTCACCGCAACTGCCCTGGGCACGCCGGGCGGACACAGCCACGGGGACACCCCGCCGCCGGGCCGGACCCCGGCGCCGGAGCAGGCCGACCGCACGGTCACCATCACCGTCCGGGACGGCAAGGTCAGCCCGGCCCCGGCCCGCACCGAGCTGCGGCGCGGAGAGCGCGTGGCCCTGCGCGTCACGAGCGACCGCGCGGACACCCTGCACGTCCACGGCTACGACAAGGAACTGGCCCTGCCGGCAGGCCAGGAGGCCACCCTGATCCTGACGGCCGACCGCACAGGCCTCTTCGAGGTCGAGACCCACGCGTCCAGCCTCGTCCTGACCCAACTCCTCGTCCGATGACCCCACGCCACCCCGAACCCACCCCTGCGCCCGGCTCCGAGCTCAGGCCGACGCCCGAACCCACGGCCCGGCCGAGCCCCGGCCCCGAGCCCGCACCGGCCCCTGCGGCTGCCCCCGCGCCCGTGTCCGTTCCCCTGCCCGCGCCCGTGTCTCGGTCTGTGCCCGCGCCTGTGTCCGGGCCCGCGCGGGGGCCTGCGGCTCGGCCCGGGCCGCGGACCCCGGTCGGACCTGAGCCCGGGCTCGTGCCCTCGTCGGCACCGGGGCCCGCGGCCCGGCGCACACCCGTGGCCCCCCACTCGGATCGCCCCCGCATCCCGGCAGCGATCCCGAGCGGGGTTCTCCCCCGGCCGTCCGGACCCGGGGCGTCGCCCGGGCGGCCGGGCCTTGCCGCCTGCCGGACGTCACCCCGGGTGGGCCGATGGTGAGCCTGTTCGGACCGGGTCCCGCCCTGGGCGCGGGCGAGGAGGGCCACGGCCAAGGCGTGGTCCTTCACCCGGCCGATCCGCTCACCTCGCTCGCGCACGGGATCGGATCCCAGCATGATCTACCGATCTCTCCCTTCTACGCCTTCGCCGGCGCCTTCGCCGCGCTGTTCGTCTCCTTTCTCGCGCTAGGCCTGCTCTGGTCCACCTCCCGCTTCCGCGGAGAGCGCTCGGGCCTCGCCCTGCCCGCCGCCCTCCAGCGAGCGGCCGACGCCCCCGCCACCCGAACCGCCCTGCGCGGGCTGGGGCTCGCCGCCGCCGCGGCCGTCCTGCTCCACCTCCTCCTCGGTCCCGACGACCCCGCGCACAACCCCGCCCCCGGCGCCGTCTACGTCCTCCTCTGGGTCGGACTCGTCCCCGCCTCCCTCCTCCTCGGCCCCGTCTGGCGCCTGCTCAACCCGCTCCGCACCCTGCACCGTCTGCTCGCCCGGGCCCTGCGCCGCCGCGGCCCCGGCCGCCCCCTTCCCGCCCGGCTCGGTCAATGGCCCGCCGCCGTCGGGCTGTTCGGCTTCACCTGGCTCGAACTCGTCGCTCCTGATCCGGCATCCACCACCACCCTCCTCATCGCCCTCACCACCTACGCCACCACCCAACTCCTGCTCGCCGCCCGCTTCGGCGAGCGCTGGTTCGACGACGGCGACACCTTCGAGGCGTACTCCGCCCTTTTGGCCCGGCTCTCCCCCCTCGGCCGCCGCAGCGACGGCCGCCTCGTTCTCCGTAACCCCTTCCACGGACTCGACGCGACACCCGAGCGGCCCGGACTCGTCGCCACCGTCTGCGTCCTGCTCGGTTCCACCGCCTACGACGGCTTCTCCGACAACCTTTCGTGGATCAACGCCATACAGACCTCCCCCCTCGGCCGTACCCCCACGGCCACACTCGGACTCCTCGGTTCCATCGCCCTCGTCGCCACCCTCTACTGCCTCTGCGCCGCGGCCACCCGCCTCGTCGGCGGCCCGCACCCCGGCCCGCTGACCGCCTTCGCGCACTCACTCGTGCCGATCGCGCTCGGCTATCTCATCGCCCACTACTTCTCCCTCCTCGTAGTCGAAGGACCACGCACGGTAAGCATGGCAGTCGGTACTGACAATGCCCCCGAACCCGTGCCACCCCTGGGTTCCGGCGGCCTCGCCACCCTCCAGGTCGTCGCCGTCGTCACCGGTCACCTACTCGGGGTCGTCGCGGCCCACGACCGCGCCGTGCGCCTCTTCCCGCCGGCCAGGGCGGTGGCCGGTCAACTGCCGCTGCTTGCCCTGATGATCACTTTCACCATCGGGGGGATCGGACTTCTGCTGAACTGAGGCCACCCCCGACCCCGCAAGCAAGGAGCGGCATGATGGACCCCGTGCCTCCCGCCCACTCCCTGCGCCGAACGCCGGTCCAGCAGCGCAGCGCCGACCGGCTCGCCCGGATCCTCGACGCCTGCGCCGAGCTGCTCGACGAGACCGGGTACGAGAACCTCAGCACCCGTGCCGTGGCCCTGCGCGCCGGCGTGCCGATCGGTTCCGTCTACCGCTTCTTCGGTAACAAGCGCGCCATGGCCATCGCCCTCGCCCACCGCAACCTCGACCGCTATGTCGACGGCATCGCGGACCGGCTCACCGACCTCCCGGCCACCCACTGGCGCCCGGTCGTGGACGCGGTGCTGGACGAGTACCTGGCCATGAAGCGCAACGTTCCCGGTTTCGCGCTCGTCGACTTCGGCGTTCCCGCGCCGCCGGCCGAGGGGCCGGAGGCAGACCCCAACCACCAGGTGGCCGCGCGGCTCACGGAACTGCTCTCCGCGCACCTCGCTCTGACCCCCGACGCCGCCCTGGAGCGGGCCGTCCTCGTCGCGGTCGAGGCCACCGACGCACTGATACAGCTCGCCTTCCGAGCCGACCCGGCCGGAGACCCCGGGATCGTCGCCGAGACCCGCGCGATGATGCACGCCTACCTGGCCCGCGTGCTGGACTGACGACCTTTTCGGCTCCGCCGCTGGGGCTGTCTCCGTTTCGAGCCCGGACGGGGATGCGGGTCGCCACCCCGTACCGGATCGGTCCCGCACGCCCCTCCCCTCCATCCGTACCGGTCGGTATGCTCGATGTACTCCGCGTGCCCGCGCCCGAGCCGCAGACCGCCGCCCCTGGAGGGCCCATGTCCCGCACCGCCCTGCGTATCTGCCCCCTCTGCGAGGCCACGTGCGGCCTCACCCTCACCCTTGCGGACGGTGTGGTCACCGGAGCCCGCGGTGACCGCGAGGATGTCTTCAGCCGCGGATTCATCTGCCCCAAGGGAGCCGCGTTCGCAGCGCTCGACTCCGACCCCGACCGGTTGCGGGGCCCCCTCGTCCGCCGCGACGGCCGATTGCGGGAGGCGACCTGGGAGGAGGCCTTCGACGCCGTCGCGGCCGCCGTCCCCGCCCTGCTCCGGGAGTACGGGGCCCAGTCGGTCGGCGTCGTACTCGGCAACCCGAACGTCCACACCATGGCCGGCGCCCTCTACCCGCCCCTGCTCCTCAAGAGCCTCGGAACCCGCAACCTCTTCACCGCCAGCACCCTCGACCAGATGCCCAAACACGTGTCCAGCGGGCTTCTCTTCGGCGACCCGTTCGCCATCCCGGTCCCCGACCTCGACCGGACCGACTTCCTGCTGCTCCTGGGCGCGAACCCGGTCGAGTCCAACGGCTCCCTGTGTACCGCCCCCGACTTCCCGGGCCGGCTCAAGGCCCTGCGCGCCCGTGGCGGCACCCTGGTCGTCGTCGACCCGCGCCGTACGCGCACGGCCGCGCTCGCCGACCGCCACCTCGCGCCGCGCCCCGGCAGCGACGCGCTGCTGCTCGCCGCCCTCGCGCACACCCTGATCGAGGAGAAGCTCACCGACCCCGAAGCGCTGGAGGAACACTGCGACGGCATCGGGGAACTCGGTGCCGCGCTCAGGAGTTTCACTCCTGAGGCCGTAGCCGCCGCATGCGACCTCACCGCTGCCGAGATCCGCACCCTCGCCCGCGAGCTCGCGGCCGCACCCACCGCCGCTGTCTACGCCCGGATCGGCAGCTGCACCGTCGAGTTCGGCACGCTCGCGAGCTGGCTGGTCGACGTACTGAACATCCTCACCGGCAACCTCGACCGGCCGGGCGGAGCCCTCTTCCCGCTCTCCGCGACGGCTCCCGTCGGCCGCCCCGCGGGCCCGGGCAGGGGGTTCGCGCTCGGCCGCTGGTCAAGTCGGGTCTCCGGCCACCCGGAGGCCAAGGGGGAGCTGCCCATGGCCGCGCTCGCCGAGGAGATCGAGACCCCGGGTGACGGGCGGATCCGGGCCCTGCTGGCCATCGCCGCCAACCCGGTCCTGTCCGCACCAGACGGGGACCGGCTGGACCGAGCTCTGGCCGGGCTGGATTTCATGGTCTCGGTCGACCCCTACCTGAACGAGACCTCACGCCACGCCCACGTCGTCCTGCCACCGCCGCCGCCCTCGCAGAGTGCGCACTTCGACTTCGCGTTCAACGGGTTCGCCGTACACAACCAGGCGCGCTACTCGCCCGCCGCCGTCCCGTTGGCCGACGGGGGTATGGACGAGTGCGAGATCCACGCGCGCCTGATCCTCGCGGTCTCCGGGCTGCACGGAGCGCCGCCCGAGGCGGTCGACGAGCGGGTCATCGCCGACGGCCTGGCCCGGGCCGTCACCGATCCCCACTCACCGCTCCACGGCAGCGACCCGCAGGAGCTGGCCGGTCTGCTGACAGGCCGCACCGGACCCGAGCGGCGCCTCGACCTCATGCTGCGCACGGGCCCGTACGACCTGACACTCGACGATCTGCGGCAGGCGCCGCACGGCATCGACCTCGGCCCGCTACGGCCGCGGCTGCAGGGCGTGCTGAAGACCCGCAGCGGAAGGATCGAGCTGCTCCCGGACCCGATCGCCGGCGAACTTCCCAGGCTGCGCGCGGCGCTCGCCGACCGCCCCGCCGCCCTGGTGCTCGTGGGCCGCCGCCATCTGCGTTCCAACAACAGCTGGTTGCACAACGTTCCGGCCCTCACCGGAGGTTCCAACCGCTGCACCCTTCAGGTCCATCCGCAGGACGCGGACCGGCTCGGCCTCGTCGACGGAGGGCAGGCCAGGATCACCGCCGACGGCGGGAGCCTGGAGGTGCCCGTCGAAATCACCGACGCCATCCGCAGCGGCGTGGTGAGCCTTCCGCACGGCTGGGGCCACGACCGGGCCGGCTCACGGCTGTCGGTGGCCGCCGCGGTACCCGGCGCGAACGTCAACCAGCTGCTCGATGGCACCCGCATGGACCGGCTGTCCGGCACGGCGGTGCTCAACGGCTTCCCCGTCGAGCTCATGCCCCTGCCCTGAGCTGGGGTTTTGCTCGTATTGCTCACGCGCAGACGTCTTGTTGGCGCAAGGAGGGGGCACCTACCTTCCCCCCATGCTGACCTTCCTCGGCTTCGCCATGATCGCGACATTCCTGGTCCTGATCATGATGAAGAAAATGTCGCCCATCGCGGCGCTCGTCCTCATCCCGGCACTCTTCTGCGTGTTCGCAGGGAAGGGCGCACACCTCGGCGACTACGTCATCGACGGCGTCGGCAAGCTCGCACCGACGGCCGCCATGCTGATGTTCGCCATCGTCTACTTCGGCGTGATGATCGATGTCGGCCTCTTCGACCCGATCGTCCGCGGCATCCTGCGCTTCTGCAAGGCGGACCCGATGCGAGTGGTGGTCGGTACCGCCGTCCTCGCCGCGATCGTCTCGCTCGACGGTGACGGATCGACCACCTTCATGATCACCGTCTCGGCCATGTACCCCCTCTACAAGCGGCTCGGCCTGAGCCTGGTGGTGATGACGGGCGTCGCGGCCACGGCCAACGGCGTCATGAACACCCTGCCCTGGGGCGGCCCGACCGCCCGCGCCGCCACCGCACTCAAGCTCGACGCCGCCGACATCTTCGTCCCGATGATTCCGGCGCTCGCGGTGGGCCTGCTCTTCGTGTTCGTCCTGGCCTACGTCCTCGGTGTCAAGGAACGCCGCCGGGTCGGCACACTCGTGCTGCCCGGCCAGGTGGAGCGGGAGGCTGCCGAGGAGGAGCTGGTCCCGGCCGCCTCCGGCGCGTCCGGGGCCTCTGCCTCTACCTCTGCCGATGCCTCTACCTCGGTCTCTGCCCCCGGCGAAGGCGGCGGCGCCGTCGGTTCAGCCGCAGGCCCCACCTCCACCCCGGCGTCCGCCGCGCACGGGAGCGGTGACGCTCCCACCCCCGAGGACGGCTTCCAGGGCCTGGACCCGCACCGGCCCTCCCTGCGCCCCCGCCTGTACTGGTTCAACGTCGGCCTCACCGTCGCCCTGCTCACCGCGATGATCATGGAGCTGCTGCCCATCCCGGTGCTGTTCCTGCTCGGCGCCGCCCTCGCCCTCACCGTCAACTTCCCGCACATGCCCGACCAGAAGGCCCGGATCGCCGCCCACGCCGACAACGTCCTGAACGTCGCAGGTATGGTCTTCGCCGCCGCCGTCTTCACCGGGGTCCTCACCGGCACCGGCATGGTCAAGCACATGGCCGACTGGCTCGTCGGTGCCATCCCCGAGGGCATGGGCCCGCACATGGCCCTGGTCACCGGCCTGCTCAGCCTGCCGCTCACCTACTTCATGTCCAACGACGGGTTCTACTTCGGTGTCCTGCCCGTCCTGGCCGAGGCCGGCGCGGCCCACGGCGTCTCCCCGCTGGAGATCGCCCGGGCCTCCCTCGTCGGCCAGGCCCTGCACATGTCGAGCCCGCTGGTTCCGGCCGTCTACGTCCTCGTCGGCATGGCCAAGGTCGAATTCGGCGACCACACCC
Source organism: Streptomyces sp. NPDC054840 (assembly GCF_053611065.1). NCBI lineage: Bacteria > Bacillati > Actinomycetota > Actinomycetes > Kitasatosporales > Streptomycetaceae > Streptomyces > Streptomyces sp. NPDC054840. Next base: position 12,090 of record NZ_JBSGZP010000025.1, on the reverse strand, counting down.
GATTCACCGTGAAATGGGCGGCCCTGACCTCCCTCATCGTCCTCGCGGCAGGGATGCTTTTCGGCATCGTCTGACACCCGGTGCCCTCTGGCCGGCAAAAACTACCGACGCTAGTTTGTAGGGTGTTCGCGAGGTCGGATCTACGCGCTCGTGCGTGCTCGGGAGGAATGCCATGAAGGCTCACGACGGGATGTACATCGACGGCGCGTGGCGGCCCGCCGTCGGCAGCGATCTGATCGAGGTCGTGAACCCGGCCGACGGCCAGGTCATCGCTCAGGTCCCGGCCGGTACCGAGGAGGATGTGGACGCGGCCGTACGCGCGGCCCGTACGGCCCTGCCCGGCTGGGCGGCCACGGCTCCGGCCGAGCGGGCCGCCCTGATCGGCGCGCTCCGCGACGCACTGCTGGCCCGCACCGGCGAGCTGACCGAGACGATCACCGCCGAGCTCGGGTCCCCGCTCGGCTTCTCCAAGGCGGTCCACGTCGGAGCCCCGATCGCCGTGGCCTCCTCCTACGCCGAACTCGCCTCCTCGTACGCCTTCGAGGAGCGGGTCGGGAACTCCACCGTGCTGCTGGAGCCGATCGGGGTGGTCGCGGCCATCACACCCTGGAACTATCCGCTGCACCAGGTCGTTGCAAAGGTGGCGCCCGCTCTCGCCGCCGGCTGCACCCTCGTCCTCAAGCCGGCCGAGGACACCCCGCTGACCGCACAGCTCTTCGCCGAAGCCGTGCACGAGGCGGGCATCCCGGCCGGAGTCTTCAATCTGGTGACCGGGACCGGTCCGGTCGCCGGTCAGGCCCTGGCCGCGCACGAGGGAGTCGACCTCGTCTCCTTCACCGGCTCGACCGCGGTCGGCAAGCAGATCGGCGCGACGGCCGGCGCCGCCGTCAAGCGGGTCGCGCTCGAACTGGGCGGCAAATCGGCCAATGTCATCTTGCCCGGGGCCGACCTGGCCAAGGCCGTCGCGGCAGGCGTCGGGCACGTCATGAACAACAGCGGCCAGAGCTGCAACGCGCTCACCCGGATGCTCGTCCACCGGAACCACTACGAGGAGGCCGTCTCGCTCGCGGCCGCCGCGGTCGCCGACTACCCCACCGGCGACCCCCGCGAGGCCGGGGTCCGCGTCGGCCCGGTCGTCAATGCCAAGCAGCACGAGCGCGTCCGCGGTTTCATCACCAAGGGTGTGGAGGAAGGCGCGCGCCTCGTCGCCGGCGGGCCCGAGGCGCCGCTGGAGCAGGGTTACTTCGTGGCGCCGACGGTGTTCGCCGACGTCACGCCCGACATGACGATCGCCCAGGAGGAGATCTTCGGCCCGGTGCTGTCGATCCTCCGCTACGAGGACGAGGAGGAAGCCCTCCGCATCGCCAACGGCACCGTCTACGGCCTGGGCGGCGCCGTCTGGGCCGCCGACGACGCGACGGCCGTGGCCTTCGCTCGCCGTATGGACACCGGGCAGGTGGACATCAACGGCGGCCGATTCAACGTGCTCGCGCCCTTCGGCGGGTACAAGCAGTCGGGCGTCGGCCGTGAGCTGGGCGCGCACGGCCTGGCGGAGTACCTCCAGACCAAGTCCCTGCAGTTCTGATCCCTCGGCCCGACCTGCCCACTGCCCGACCTGACCCCGAGCCGCCGCCCCAGCCGCACGCGCCGTACCCACGGGCACCCGCCCCGCACCGGAAAGACGAGATGACGACCATGGTCCGCGCCGCTGTCCTGCCCGCCGTCGGAGCCCCGCTGGAGATACGGGACATCGTGCTGCCGGATCCCGGCCCCGGGCAGGTCCGGGTGCGGCTCGCCGCAGCCGGGGTGTGTCACTCCGACCTCTCCCTCACCAACGGAACCATGCGGATCCCCGTGCCCGCCGTCCTCGGCCATGAGGGCGCGGGCACGGTCCTCGCGGTGGGGAAGGGTGTCACCCACGTCGCACCCGGTGACGGCGTGGTTCTCAACTGGGCCCCGTCCTGCGGAGAGTGCCACCACTGCACGATCGGCGAGGTCTGGCTCTGCGCCACGGCGCTCACCGGGGTCGGGGCCGTCCACGCGCACGACGCGCAGGGCACCGCACTGCACCCCGGGCTGAACGTGGCCGCCTTCGCCGAGGAGACCGTCGTCGCGGCCAACTGCGTGCTGCCGGCCCCCGCCGGGATCCCCCTCGCCGAGGCGGCCCTGCTCGGCTGTGCCGTCCTCACCGGCTACGGGGCGGTCCGCCACAGCGCCCAGGTCCGCCCGGGCGAGTCGGTGGCCGTCTTCGGAGTCGGCGGGGTCGGCCTGGTCGCCCTCCAGGCCGCCCGGATCGCGCAGGCGGGCCCGGTCATCGCCGTCGACGTGTCCCCGGCCAAGGAGGAACTGGCCCGGGCGGCCGGGGCCACCGACTTCGTACTCGCCTCCGACACCACCGCCCAGCAGATCCGCGCGCTGACCGGCGGGCAGGGCGCCGACGTCGCCGTCGAGTGCGTCGGCCGGGCCGAGACCATCCGGGGCGCCTGGGAGTCGACCCGGCGCGGGGGTCGCACCACGGTCGTCGGCATCGGCGGCAAGGAGCAGAAGGTCACCTTCCACTCCATGGAGATCTTCCACTTCGCCCGCACCCTCACCGGCTGCGTCTACGGCAACAGCGACCCGGCGCGCGACCTCCCGGTGATCGCCGAGCACGTGCGTGCGGGCCGCCTCGACCTCGGCGCCCTGGTCACCGACCGCATCACCCTCGACGGCATACCGGCCGCCTTCGACGCGATGCTGGCGGGCAAGGGCGGCCGCTCGCTGGTGGTGTTCTGACCGCGGAGCCGTACTCCGGGGAGTTGCGGGCCCGCGCGAGCGGCTCGGCCAGGACCTCCGGGGGCCGTTCCCTCGGTCGTCCACGGCACGAGGGAGTGCCCGTCAGGACCTCCACGCACGCGTACAGCGGGCCGCCGGCCAGGCCGGGGCCGCACGCGGGCCCTCGACGCAGCTCTCACCCGGCTCGCACGCGTCGAACAGGTTCATGCATCGCGCCATCGCGGCACCGCGGCGCCGAAGTGCCGTGCCGAAGCCCGCGGATCCCGCGCAGCGCTGCCGCCGCCTCCCGTGGCCAGGGGCCGACCCGGGCCCGTGGCTCCGTAGCAGCCCGACCACCGTACGCGTCCCGGGCCCGCGGCGATCTCCAGCGCGGGCAGACCTTCCACGCGGAAGGCCTCCAGATCGGGACGCCGGTCCGGAGCGGCGCCCCGCAGCCAGGTACGCGCTGACGCCCGCCGCGTCCTGGGCCGGCCCGCACGGCACGGAGGAGATCGGTGTCCTCGTGCGTCACGAGGTCGGTCTCCGGGCCGTCACTCGACCCCCGTCACTCGACCCCCGTCACCCGAACCGCGCCGGCATTTCCCGCCTCGTGCCGCACGGCCTCGAACTGCATCACCAGTCCGTCCAGCAGCGCCGCGAGGCCCGTCTCGAAGGCGCCCTCGTCCACCTCTCGTCCCCGCTCCGCCAGCAGGTGGGCCTGGCCGAGGTGCGGGTAGTCCGCCGGGTCGTATGCCGTGCGGTCGTCCACGAAACCCCCGGCGAAGGAGGCCACCGCCGATCCCAGGATGAAGAACCGCATCAGGGCGCCGATCCGGGTCGCCTGCGCCGCCGGCCAGCCGGCCGCCGTCATCGCCCCGAACACCGCGTCCGCCAGTCGCAGCCCGGCCGGTCGGCGACCCGGCCCGCGCGCCAGTACCGGCACGATGTTCGGGTGGTCCGCCAGCGCGTCCCGGTACGAGTGCGCCCACGCGTGCAGAGCCGCCCGCCAGTCCTGGCCGCCGTCGAACATCGACAGGTCCACCCGCGCGCTCACCGCGTCCGCCACCGCGTCCAGGATCTCGTCCTTGGTGCGGAAATGGTTGTAGAGCGAGGGCCCGCTGACCCCGAGCGCGGCGGCCAGCCGTCGCGTCGACACCGCCTCCAGCCCTTCCGCGTCCACCAGGGCGCCGGCCGTCTCGATGATGCGGTCCCGGCTGAGGAGAGGCTTGCGCGGTCTGGCCATGCGCCACATAGTAGGGCTGCCCGCAATAAACTACCGGTGCTAGTTAAAAGCCGGTCCCGCCCCGGAGGTGCCCGGTGAATCTGGAGCTGAGCGAGGAGCAGGCCGCTGTCCGCAGGCTCGCCCGGGCGTTCACCGAGCGCGAGGTCGTCCCGTACGCCGCCGAGTGGGACCGCGCCGAGAGCGTGGACCGGGCCATCGTGAAGAAGCTGGGCGGTGTCGGCTTCCTCGGCCTGACCGTCCCCGAGGAGTACGGCGGCTCCGGCGGTGACCACCTCGCCTACGCGCTGGTCACCGAGGAGCTCGGACGCGGCGACTCCGCCGTGCGCGGGATCGTCTCCGTCTCCCTCGGCCTGGTCGCCAAGACCGTCGCCACCTGGGGCTCCGAAGAACAGAAGCACGCCTGGCTGCCCCGCCTGTGCTCCGGCGACGCGCTCGGCTGCTTCGGGCTGACCGAGCCCGGCACCGGCTCCGACGCCGGCAGCCTCACCACCCGCGCCGTGCGCGAGCGGGACGCGTACGTCCTCGACGGCAGCAAGATGTTCATCACCAACGGCACCTGGGCCGACGTGGTGCTGCTCTTCGCCCGCACCGGCGACGAGCCCGGCCACCGCGGGGTCTCCGCCTTCCTCGTCCCCACCGACACCCCCGGCCTGACCCGCCGCGAGATCCACGGCAAACTCGGCCTGCGCGGCCAGGCCACCGCCGAGCTCGTCCTCGAGGGCGTCCGCGTGCCCGCCTCCGCCATGCTCGGCCCCGAGGGCAAGGGCTTCTCGGTCGCCCTGTCCGCCCTCGCCAAGGGCCGGATGTCGGTCGCCGCCGGCTGCGTCGGCATCGCGCAGGCGGCTCTGGACGCGGCCGTCGCGTACGCCGCCCAGCGCGAGCAGTTCGGCCGGCCGATAGCCCACCACCAGCTGGTCCAGGAGCTCATCGCCGACATCTCGGTCGACGTGGACGCGGCCCGCCTGCTGACCTGGCGGGTGGCCGACCTCATCGACCGCGGGCAGCCCTTCGCCACCGAGTCCTCCACCGCCAAGCTCTTCGCCTCCGAGGCCGCCGTGCGCGCCGCGAGCAACGCCCTCCAGGTGCACGGCGGGTACGGCTACATCGACGAGTACCCGGCCGGCAAACTGCTGCGCGACGCCCGCGTGATGACGCTGTACGAAGGCACCAGCCAGATTCAGAAGCTGCTCATCGGCCGCGCCCGCACCGGGGTTTCCGCCTTCTGAGGCTCTCCGAGGTTTTCCAAAGCTCTCGCACCTTCCGAGCCCTCCCGGCCTTCCGAGCCTTCCGAGGCACGGGCCTGCCGAGGGCGACTGAGTACCGGCATGAGTACGCGTGCGGATGTGCTGGCCCCCCGTCCGCCCGATGCTCGATCCATGAACGAGACACCGGTCAAGCAGCAGAGCACGGGGGCGTACTACGGCCAGGCCGTCGCCTCCTTCGGTATCGCCATCGGCGCCGTGGCCGTGGGGATCTACAACCTGGAGACGAACGGCTGGGTCCGGGCCTTCCTCGGCATCGCCGTCCTCTACCTCACCACCTCGGCCTTCACCCTCGCCAAGGTGATCCGCGACCGCCAGGAGGTCACGCAGATCGTCAGCCGGGTGGATCAGGCCAGGATGGAGAAGATGATGGCCGAGTACGACCCCTTCGCGCCGAAGTAGTCGGCATGCCGGGTGCGGCCGTCGGCCCGACATCGCTAAGCGCTTGCTCACCCTCCGGTAAGGTGTTCACTTCCACACGGTGAAGGGTGAGTGAGCGATGGGCAGCGCGGAGGATACGGTCGACGGCTACCGGCCGTGGTCCGAGGTCACCCCCGACGCCGCGCGGCGGCTGCTCGTCGCCGCCGTCGACGCCTTCGCCGAGCGCGGGTACCACGCCACCACCACACGGGACATCGCGGGCCGTGCCGGTATGAGCCCGGCCGCGCTCTACATCCACTACAAGACCAAGGAAGAGCTGCTCCAGCGGATCAGCCGGATCGGCCATGACAAGGCGCTGGAGATTCTGACCACCGCCGCCGACGGCCCCGGCAGCGCCGCCGACCGGCTCGACGACGCCGTGCGGTCCTTCGTCCGCTGGCACGCGGCACACCACACCACCGCGCGAGTGGTCCAGTACGAGCTCGACGCTCTCGCTCCGGAGCACCGCTCCGAGATCGTGGCACTGCGCCGGCAGAGCGACGCGGCCGTGCGCCGCATCATCGCCGACGGGGTGGCGGCGGGGGAGTTCGACGTCCCCGACGTGCCGGGCACCACGCTCGCCGTGCTGTCGCTGTGCATCGATGTGGCCCGCTGGTTCAACGCGGCCGGGCAGCGCACGCCCGACGAGGTCGGCGGGCTCTATGCCGACCTCGTGCTCCGTATGGTGGCCGCGCGGCCGGACCCCCAGAAGTAGCCGACCCTCGGACGAGCCTCGGAAGCGGCAGGGCCTCGGCCGAGCCCCGGCCCTCGGAGTGCCCCGTCCCTCGGAGCGCCCGCCCCGGGGCCTCGGGCGCCGGCCGCCCCGGGCCCCGGAAGCGGCAGGGCTCTCAGAAGTAGTAGCGCGACACCGACTCCGCCACGCACACCGGCTTGTCGCCGCCCTCGCGCTCGACCGTGACGGTGGCCGTGACCTGTACGCCGCCACCCGCCTCCGTGACCTCCGTGATCACGGCGGTGGCGCGCAGCCGCGAACCGACCGGCACCGGCGCAGGGAAACGGACTTTGTTCGTCCCGTAGTTGAGGCCCATCCGGATGCCTTCCACCCGCATGATCTGCGGCACGAGACTGGGCAGCAGGGACAGCGTCAGGTAGCCGTGCGCGATGGTGGAGCCGAAGGGTCCGCCCGCGGCGCGCTCCGGGTCCACGTGGATCCACTGGTGATCGCCGGTGGCGTCCGCGAAGAGGTCGATCCGCTTCTGGTCCACCTCCAGCCACTCGCTGGGCCCGAGCGGTTCGCCGATCCCGGCGTGCAGTTCCTCGGCGGACGTGAAGATCCTCGGCTCGGCCATGCCCTGTTCCTGTCTCTCGCGGACGACTGACGGACGAACGAATAAGCGCTTGCTCAGCATGCTGGGGGTGTATGTGTATGTCAACGGACCTCCGACTACGCTCGGCGGGGTGCCGCAGATTCCCGAGAAAATCCACGAGCTCACCGTCGGTCAGTTGTCCGCCCGCAGCGGCGCGGCCGTCTCGGCGCTCCACTTCTACGAGGCCAAGGGCCTGATCAGCAGCCGCCGCACCTCCGGCAACCAGCGCCGCTACACGCGTGACGCCCTGCGTCGGGTGGCCTTCGTACGGGCCGCCCAGCGCGTGGGTATCCCGCTGGCCAGCATCCGCGAGGCGCTGGCCCAGCTCCCCGAGGAGCGCACCCCCAACCGTGAGGACTGGGCCCGCCTCTCCGAGGCCTGGCGCGCCGAACTCGACGAACGCATCACCCGGCTCGGCCGGTTGCGCGACCACCTGACGGACTGCATCGGCTGCGGCTGCCTGTCGATGGAGACCTGCGCGCTGTCCAATCCGGATGACGCCTTCGGCGAGCGGCTCACCGGCTCGCGGCTGTAGCCACCGCCCGCGCCACCACGTCACGGGCCGCCGCCACCAATGCGGCATTCGACCGCGCCGGCCTCCCGTCGGGCAGGTGCGTCAATCGCCTACGCCGGTCCGCACGCCGGTGCCGCACCGCGCGGCCAGCCGCAGCGCCGGCCAGGCGGCCGCGTCCCGCCCGTACAGCAGCAGCGGCACGGGCGGCAGTGCGCGCAGCCCCGCCACCAGGGCCGGATCCGCCACCGCCAGCTCGGCCGAGAGCCGGACCCGCCCCGGCTCACGCACCGGCCAGGCCAGGAACCGGGCCAGCGGCTCCGGCCCGGCCGCACCGCCCACCGGTACCACCGCGTCCACCGCGACCCCGCGCGCCAGCAGGGCCTGCGCCGACTCCGCGGCCCCCGGCCGGCCGAAGTGCACCACGGCCCGGTCCGGCAGTACCGTCCACGAAGCCACCCGCGCCGGCCACCCCGCGGGATCGGGCTCGGCCGCGATCGACACCGGCACCGACAGCGCTACGCCGACCCCCGTGCGCCGCAGCATCTCCAGAACCGGCCCGACCACCCGCGGCGAGAGGCTCTCCCGCCCGCACGGCGTCCGCGGATGCACCAGAACCTCCCCGGCTCCGGCGGCGACGGCCGCCAGCGCCGTCTCCGCCAGCGCCTCCGGCGACATCGGCACGGCCGGACCGTCGGCGGCAGTCCGCGAGCCGTTCAACGACACCGGAAACGACACCGGAAGCGATACCGGAAGCGACATCGGTCCCGCCCCCGGCAGCGACACGAGGGCCTTCACGCGGCTCCCGCCGCCGGGGTGTCCAGCAGCATCGGGGTGTCCACCAGGGCCGGTCTGGGCACCACGATCCCGCAGCCCGCGCACACCGGCCCGTCCCAGGCCAGCGCACCCGCCCAGGGGCCGGCCGGAGCCACCTCCGGCCAGTGCAGTTCGGTGTCCCCGCACACCGGGCACACCGTCCCCGGCGCCGACTCCAGCGCCCGCACCAGCCGCCGTAGCACCTCGCCCAGCGCCCCCTCCGGCCGAACCCCCGGATCCGCGCACCGCACCACCGCGTCCCCGCTCCCGCCCCACGCCCACTCCGGCCGGCGCAGCCCGTGGTGTTTCTCCCGCCGCCGGCGTTCCGCGAACTGGCGCTCGTACTCCAGCCAGACCGCCCGCGCGTCCTCCAGCTCCTCCAGCGCGGCGACCAGCCGCAGCGGGTCGGCCCCCCGGTCCTCCGGCGCGATCCCGTGCCGGTCGCACAGGTGCCACCACGTGGCCCGGTGCCCGTAGGGCGCGAACCGCTCCAGGCAGCGGCGCAGGGAATGGCGCCGCAAGGCCCGGTCATTGCGCGCGTCGCGCACCTGGTAGGCCAGACTCCGGAATCCCGCCATCGCACCATCACCTCCGCCGATGTGCCCAACATGCCCGGGCGGAGGCGGGCGCATGCGGGGGCGGTCGAGGCGTGCGGGTGGCACATGGCCAGAACTCAGCGCCCCATGCGCCCCGCGGCCACCACCAGCCGGGCCAGCTCCTCGTGGCAGATGTCGCTGTGCGCCCCCGACGGGGCACCGCCGCGCCGCACCACGGAGCCCGCGTCCACACTGACGCAACCGGCCGCGGGGACGCCCTCGCGCAGGGCCGCGTCGAGGCTCAGCCGGGGCGCGCCCGGAACCGCCTGGACCCCGTCGTGCCCGATGGCGCCCCACCGCTCGTCGAATCCCAGCAGTCCGGCCGAATCCCCTGCCATCCGGGAGGCCAGCGGGTAGAAGACCTTGAGGGCCGAGTCGTGGGGGGAGTGGCAGGCGACCACCGGGCCGTCGACCCGGCGCTGGAGGCCGCGCAGGGCGCCGCCGTTGCCCTTGTCGTGCGGCAGCCGGTCGGCGAACGCGTAGTGGGAGAAGGCTCCTTGGAGGAGGGTCACGGATTTCACGTAGCGGGCCCGGTCCGGCACCGCGCGCAGGGAGAAGGAGACGACGCGCGCCCCGAAGCTGTGTCCGATCAGATGGAACCGCAGGGCGGGGCGGGCGGCCGCCAGTCGGCCCAGTACGGGACCGAGGCCGCGTTCGCCGACCACGCCGGCCCGCTTCTTCATCTTGTAGTACGCGGCCTGTCGCAGCAGTTCCTTGGCGCCGTCCCACAGGCCGCGCAGCCCGCCTCCGACCGTGAGACCCGGACCCTCGGGGGCCGCCGCGGCCGCCGGAGGTGCCAGGGCCGCCGGGGGTGCCAGGGCCGCCGGGGGTGCCAGGGCCGCCGGGGGTGCCAGGGCCGCCGGGGGTGCCGCACCCCGCGCGCCCGCCCTGACCAGGGCGACGGAAAGGGCCCGGCACACCTCCAGCACATCGTCCGTGAAGATCGCCGGTACCGACGGCGCGACCACCGCGGTGACGGCGTCCACGCCCGCCAACTCGCGGATCAGGGCGCCGAACTCGATGAAGGCGGCCGCCGAGTCCGGCCGCTCCTCCAGCAGTTCCGCCACCCGGTCCAGCTCCGCCCGCCGCTCCGGCCAGAACTCCCCGAGCGCCCTGCGGGTGAGCGGGTCCAGTGCGCAGCCGAGGCCCGGTTCCGCGAGGACGCCCGGGGCCTCGAAGTCCGGTATCGGCTCGTCGGAGAACCGCATCGCGGGCCATACGACGCCCACGTAGCCCAGGCGCACCCCCGACCCCACCAGCCCCTGGAAGGGCGCGAAGAACCGGTCGTAGAGGCGCGTCGCCGTGGACCGGTCGCTGTTCCAGCCGTGGGCGAAGACCAGCAGGTCGGTCGCCTCCATCCGGGACACCGCGCCCTGCGTGGCCCGGTCGACGTCCCCTTCGGAGTCGAAGGTCAGCTCCGCGTACGGCCGGACCCCGACCCCGACCCTGTCACCGATCGCGCCACGGCCACCGCCACCGCCACCGGAACCGCCACGGGCACCGGAACCGCCACCGGCCCCCAATCCGCCGCCGACCCCGCCGCCGACTCCGTCACCGACCCCGACCCCGAACCTGCCACCCACGTCCGCCATGACGCCCCCCTTCACGCCGTGCCTCCGGTGCAGTCAGCATCCTGCTGCGGCGCCCGCCCGGCCAGCCCCCCGACGCGGTCGGATCACGGGTACAGCAGGTACTCCTCGCGCACCGCCGCGAAGCGCGCCAGCCCCGCCGCCCAGTCGCCCGCGACCTCGTCCACGCCGGCCCCCGCGTCCACCAGCGTCCGCACCCGGTCCGAGCCGGTCAGCCGGTCGATCCAGTGGTCCGCGCGCCAGCCGAAGCCGCTCCACACCCGCCGCGCCGTGATCAGCAGTCCGATCCCGGCCCGTACCGGGTCGAAGGCCTCCCGGTCGTGCACGATCAGCCGGACCCCGCCGCACACCTTCCCCACGTGCTTGGAGAAGGTCGGAGTGAAGTACGCCTCCCGGAACCACACCCCGGGCAGCCCCAGCCCGTTTGCCGCCTCCGCCCACCGCCGGTCGATCCCCTCCGCACCGACCACCTCGAAGGGCGTGGTCGTCCCGCGCCCCTCGGAGAGGTTCGTCCCCTCGAACAGGCAGGTGCCGGCGTACGCGAGGGCCGTGTCCGGGGTCGGCATGTTCGGGCTCGGCGGCACCCAGGGCAGCCCGGTCTCCCCGAAGAACGACTCCCGGCGCCACCCGGACATCGCCACCGTCCGCAGCTCGACCGGCCGGTCCGTCAGGAACTCGCCGTTGAAGAGGCGGGCCAGTTCGGCCGCCGTCATCCCGTGCGCCAGCGCGATCGGCTCCCGGCCGACGAAGCTCGCGTACGGCCGCTCCAGCACGGGTCCGGCGGCCCGCCGGCCACCCACCGGATTGGGCCGGTCCAGCACCACCACCGCCTTGCCGGCGAGGGCGGCCGCGCGCATGCAGTCGTAGAGGGTCCAGATGTAGGTGTAGAAGCGCGCCCCGACGTCCTGGATGTCGAAGACGACGGTGTCGATCCCGGCCGTCGTGAACACGTCCGCGAGCTTCTGCCCGCTCTTGTCGTACGTGTCGTACACCGGCAGCCCGGTCGCCGGGTCCCGTGGGGCCCCCTCCGAGTCGCCGGCCTGCGCGGTCCCGCGGAAGCCGTGCTCGGGCCCGAACACCGCCACCAGGTCGACCCGTTCGTCCGCGTGCAGCACGTCGACCAGGTGCCGGGCGTCGGCGGTGATCCCGGTGGGGTTGGTGACCACCCCGATCCTCTGGCCGGCCAGTGCGGCGTACCCGTCCGCGGCGAGCCGCTCGAAGCCGGTACGCACCCGGCCGCCCGCCGCGGTGACCCTGCCCGCACCGCCCGCACCGCCCGCCACACCCGCACCGCCCGCCCCGGTCCGGGCAGGCCCGCGGGTCCCGCCCGCTCCCACCGCGCCGGCCGAGCCGATAACCCCCGCCAGCCCCAGCACCCCGCGTCGCGACAGTGTCATCCGGCCACGCTATGGGCCGCGCCCCTTTCCACCTGACATACCGACCGGTTAGTCTGCCCGCGATCCGGCATCCGGCCGCACGAGAGGTGGACCCCGTGAACGCGTACCAGGACCAGCGAGTCGTCGTCACCGGCGCGGGCGGCGGCATCGGCGCCGCCCTCGCCCACCGCGTCG
>NZ_JBSGZP010000024.1:0-26264 GCF_053611065.1 Streptomyces sp. NPDC054840 | reverse complement strand
CGTCTCGTCCGCGTACACCTGGTCGCCGAGGAAGAGGAGAACGTCCGGACGCTCGGCCTCCGGGTCGGCGGCGAGCCGGGCGGAGAGGGTGTCGAGGACATCGGGGCCCACCGGATCGTGCTCGCCCGCAGGAGGCGCCGCCCACCGGCACGAGCCGAAGGCGACCACCGCGCCCGTCGCCGGGACCGGCGGCGTGTGGATGGCGCTGGGCGGCTGGGGCGAGTCAGGGAGGGGCCACACACGCTCGCCGTCGAGCAGCACCTCGTACGTTGTGGCGGACCCAGGGGTGAGCCCGGTCACGACCACCAGTGCGTAGTGGTGGCCGACGACGCAGAACGTGGGAGCCGAACCACCGCCGCCACCCGGGCACCGGACCTCCGCCGTGCACGCCCGGTCGGTCTCGACCCACACGGTCGCGCTCGTGCCCGACTCCCAGTCCACGTGTCGCAGGAGCGGGCCCAGCCTCAGACCGGCCATCGCAAGTCCCCTTCCGGTGCTCCGTACGGTACGAAACGGCCGCTCTGTACAGTAATGAACTGTGGCGAGATCGGCGCCACCGGAGAGCGGGATCGACTCGGCGCCGGCTTCGGCTCCACCGGGGGCCTCAGCGTCACCTCGAACGCCCCCTTGCCGGTCCGTCAGGCCGCGACGGGTTCGGCTGCGAGGAACTCCTCCACGAACTTCCGTGCCCGACGATCGAAATCGGTGTACTGCGCCTCCCGCTCGGAGCCGGCGACCGCTTCGCCGACCAGCAGATTGCCCTCGGCGTCGATGCGCTGCGGTCGCTCCTCCGCGTCCAGGAGCAGGCCTACGGTGGAGCGGGAGAAGCCGCAGTAGTAGGCGATGCCGTCGCTCAGGTTGGCCTCGAGGACGGACTGCATCGACTCCGCGACGGGGTCGTCAGCGGTGGCGCCGGCCAGGGCCAGCCACAGCATGCGCTTGCCCGCCAGGCGGGGGCTGCTGCGGCCGTAGGCGAACCCGTAGTTCCATACGCGGTCAATCCATCCCTTGAGGACGGCGGGGACGCTCTGCCAGTACACCGGGAAGACGGCGACGACGACATCGGCGTCGAGGATCCGCCGCATGTGGGCGCGCGTCTCGTCCGAGTACGGCTTCTCCCGGTTGCCCCAGTCCGGCTGGTCCTCCACGTTCATCCGCGGGTCGAACCCCTCGGCGTGCAGGTCGAGCAGGTCGATGCGGTATCCGGCGGCCTCGAGCTGGGCAGCCGCACGGCGGGCGGTGTGGGCGGTGAGGGAATCGCTGCGGTGGTGCGCGACGACCACGATGGCTGTCCTGGTGTCACTGCTGTGCTGCGGCACGGTGTCTCCCGAGGGCTCGATCTGTGCAGTGAGTCCAGTACAACCGCGGCACCGTAGATGATCCATGGTCGAAACTCTCCACGGCATAGGAGATCGTCTACGATTGCGCTGTGGATCCCCTGAGTTCACTGCTGAGCGGCATCCGGGCCGAGGGCTCGGTCGTCAGCCATGCCGTCCTGACGGCGCCTTGGAGTATCACCTTCGCCGACAACGCTCCGCTCACCATGGTCAGCGTGTTGCGCGGGGGCGGCACGCTGCTGTTGTCCGACAGCTCCGAGCGGGCGATCGGCGCGGGCGACACGGCCATCGTCCGGGGACCCGCACAGTTCCGACTCGCGGACGAGCCTGCCACTGTCCACCGCCCCCACACCGCGTACGAGATCAACTGCTTCACCGCGGACGCCACATGCACCGGCCGGGAACTCGACGGCATCCACTGGGGCACCGGCCCGGAGGGAGCGACCGCGGTGATCGTGGGCGCCTACCGCGCCTCGGGGCACCGCCACGAACGGCTCCTGCGTGCCCTGCCGCCCGTCCTGGTCATCGCCGAGGAAGCCGAGGTCTGCGCCTGGCTGGAGAACTCCGCCGCCGACGCCGCCCGGCTCTCCGCCGGTTCGCAGGCGCTGATGGACCGGCTCCTCGACTGGGCTCTGGTCTGCACGTTGCGCACCTGGTTCGACCAGGCGGGAGCCGACGCGCCCGGCTGGTACCGCGGCCTCGCCGACCCGGTCCTCGCCCCCGCCCTGCACGCCTTCCACGGACGGCCCGCCGAGAGCTGGACGGTCGCGTCGCTGGCCGCTCAAGCCCGCGTCTCCCGGGCGCTGTTCGCCCGGCGCTTCACCGAGCTGATGGGCCGTCCGCCCCTCACCTACCTCACCGAGTGCCGCATGGACGACGCCGAGGCACTCCTGGCCGACACCGACCTCAGCATCGCCCAGATCGCCAAGATCGTCGGCTACGCGGACGCCTTCGGCTTCAGCGCCGCCTTCAAACGCCACAAGGGCCTCAGCCCCAGCACGTTCCGCACCACGGCGGCGTGAGTCACGGCACGCGGCCGCAAAGACACGGGCACCACGCTCCGGACCGCAGCACGACACCGAGACATCGTGCCGAGGCCCGGGTGACGAGCCGGTGCAGCAGGGGCAGTGGGCAAGGACGGCGGCGAACTCCTAGCGTTCCCCGTCGGCCAGGTGCTCGGGGTGCCGCATCATCCAGCCGGTGACCCGGCGGATTCCTGGTGGTGCGGGTGGGGCAGGCGGTGACGACGCATCCGGCCCCACTCCCCGCGTTCCGGGCCGGGCGCGAGCGCGCGGGCCATGACGCCTCCCGCGGGGCCCCCGGCCCGGGTGGAGTCTACCGTCACCGACGGCGAGCCGGGCATCGCCTTCTCGTACAAGGTCGAATACGGTGACGAGCCGCTGGTCGCTGTCCCTATCCCGCACGTCGGCATTTTTGTGACCGGGCCGCGGCGCGGCTCACAGGATGGGCTGAGTTGCCTCGACGGTGGCGATGGCACGGCGGCAGGCGTCGCGGAACGGGATGAAGCGGGCTTCGGAGTCCTTCCAGGTCGACGCCCGGGCGCTGCGGCTGCTGAAGTCGCCGAACAGGCTTGCCCGGAGCTCGGTGGTCATCTCCAGCTGCGCGCCCTGCCTGAGCATCGTCCTGTTGCAGGGGTTGTTCGTGTGGTCGCCGTTGAGGTGGCCGAGGCTCTCCACTCCCGACTCCTGCGGCTTCATGGCGTCGATGGCCTGGAACCCGGCCGCACGCAATTCCGCCACCAACGCCTCCCGCAACGGAGTGGAGAGCCCGCCGACGACCACTGCCTTGGGATCGATCTCCTTCGGCGGCCAGGTCAGAGTGGTAATGAACGGGATCTGCTCCGCCTTGCAGCCGTGCAGGCTCAGTACGTTGAGGCTGCTGGCGGCCATGGACAGCGCGACGTGGTCGTCGCAGTTCTGGGCCGTGACGTGCAGATCGGAGTTCTTCTGCCCGACCGGGGCGCTCGCCGACCGCAGCCCCTCGAACATCCAGTAGTCGTACGCGGTTTGGCCGGGCTCCGCTTTCAGCGTCCCCGGGTCGTACCCGGCGATGCCCAGGCACAGTTCGGAGGTGCCCATCTCGATGCCGCCGCCGTGCAGCGCCATGATCGTGGTGCGGGCGTACGGGAATCTGTTCGGCAGTTCCGTGTCGGTCATCTCGTGGCGCTTGTAGCGGCGACCGAAGTCGATGCCCTCGCGCCCCGCCAAGTGGCGGTACAGATGGGTGTTGGTGAAGTACTCCGCCCCGGGCGGCGGCGTGGTCGCCGCGTACGCCGGCGTCCCGCCGAGCTGCGCGAGCAGCGGGGCGCCCGTCGTCGCCGCGGCAAGGGCGGTCAGCAGGGTACGGCGACGGGTGGCGGGTGCTCCGGAGGCAGCGGGCTGCGAGACGGGATCCATGGGCGCAACGGTAGCCATGCCCCGCACCCCCGCTGTGGTCGCCCCCGCCCTACGGGCGAGCCGTGAGCGGAGGCTTCCGTTCCGCGGAACGGCCCTGAGTATCAGGCGGACTTGGTGCCCTGGACCTCGACGGCCACGCCCTGCCAGTCGGCCCAGCCCTTGAGCCGGTCGGCGTAGGCCCGCGGCAGGCGGTGGAGCGGGCTGCCCGCGGCCGCTGGTGGCGAACGACTCACCCGACCCTGGAGGCGTACGTACAGGACAAGGTCGGCCGCTCCGCCTCGTACGCCCGCCGGGGCGCCCCTGGCCCTGGAAACGGCCGAGCGGACCGGCGTGGTCCCCAACCCCGGCCAGATCCGCGACATGCGCCGCACGGAGCAGCTGCACGGCACGGATGCGGCGGTGGCCCTCCTCGACGTCCTCGCGCAGGTGACGCGGACCTGGGTTCGGCCCCCACCGCGGCGAGCATCCGGTCAGGCCGTCAGTGCGGGCTGCGCGGGTGAACCCGGCTCCGTGGGACGCGGTGCCTTCCACACCGATCGCGATCACGTCCCTGTGGGCGCCGAGGAACGCGAGAGCTGCCGTGTTCCAGCGGTGGTCGTGGGGAATTCGGCGTCGGCGAGATGCCCGCCGTTGTCGGTGACGACCGCGACGTGAATGGTGTCGGCATGGGAGTCCACACCGCCGAACACCCACTGGCTAACCCTGCCCGCTATGCCTGCTGCTGTCATGCTGGAGGTGCCTTCTTAGAGGTCGTTTCTCTTGGTCAGCTGTCCTACCGTCGCCCAAGCAACCGGCCCTGCTGCTGCTTCAGGCCCGCGAACCCGTGTCGCGCGTATGCGGCTATCTCCTCACTGGGGAAGGGCACCACGGACAGGTGCTCGTCGTAGCTGCCCTGCTCCCACCGGGCGGCTGTGATCTCGTAGCCGGAAACGTGTGCGCACAGCTGAAGCAGAATCGGCGGCATCTCTGGTTCGCTCAAGAGGTCAGCGCGCTTGATGACGAGGTCGCGCATCGCCTGAATGTTCGGGAGGAAGACAGTCCTGACCCACAACCGCCACTCGGCGAGTTCCTCTTCGGAAGGCGGTATCTCATGTACGAAGGGCGACCTGCCGTCGGGACGAGCGTTGCGCTCCATGAACGCGCCGAAGATGCGGCTGTTGGCCTCCGTGAGGGCGAACAGCGGTCCGTAAAAATCGCTGAGCTGCCGATTCAAGCGAGCGATGCGTTCTTGGCGCTGCGACAGGCGCAAGCCGTTGAGATAGGTGGCTACATAGCCTGCGAACGCCAGTGCGATGGTAACGACTACTGTGATCATGGGAGGCGATGCTAGTGAGCATCGCCTCCTTTGGTCAGCCTGCGGCAGCAGATCAGGGTCGCCGCGATCCCGGCGAAGGCGAGGAAGTGCTCGGCCTTGCGTTCGTAGCGGCGGTGGAGTCGGCGGCAGCCGGCGAGCCAGGAGACCGTCCTCTCGATGACCCAGCGGTGACGGCCCAACCGCTGTGAAGACTCGATGCCCCTGCGGGCGATGCGGTGCCGAATACCTCGCTTGCGGAGCCAGCAGCGGAGATGTTCGTAGTCGTAGCCCTTGTCCGCATGGAGCTTGCCAGGGCGCCGTCGACGAGGCCCTCGGCGGGATCGGATCGGTGGAATGCCACGCACGAGCGGTTCGAGGCCCTGGCTATCGTGCATGTTGGCGCCGGAGATGCCCAGCGACAGCGGCAGTCCGTTGCGGTCGGTGATCAGGTGGATTTTCGATCCTGACTTGCCGCGGTCGGTCGGATTCGGTCCGGTCAGTGGCCCCCTTTTGCAGCCCGCAGGCTGACGGAGTCAATCGCGCAACGAGACCAGTCCAGTTGTCCTCTTGCGCCAAGTTCGTCGAGAACGACGCGATGGAGGCGAGCCCAGACGCGGGCCTGGCTCCACTGGGCGAAGCGCCGGTAGACCGTCTGCCAGCTCGGGCCGAACACCGGAGGGAGCTGCCGCCAGGTGCAGCCCGAGGTGGCCACGAAGATGATCGCGGCCAAGGCCTCGCGGTCACCGGCCCGGCGCCGGCCTCCACCCTGCGGACGCTTCACCTCCGTTGGTGGCACCACCCGTCGGAACAGAATCCACAACTCGTCCGGCACTAGCCGCTCAACGAGATTAGTCATGCACGGTTCAACGAACGACCACGCCATAAGAAACGACGTCTTAGCCGGAAGCGGCACCGGCCGGGTGGGGCCCACAGGACATTGAGGGGGCTTCTGACCAAGCTCCTTTCAGGTCATGTTCCACCTGGCCAACGGCCCCGGCAGCCGGACGGTACAACGGGAAGACAGCCCAGCAGGGCATCAGCCACTGGCAGAGCCACGACCACCGGACCCGCTACGAGTATCAATGTCAGTGGCGAGCGCAAGGATGCGGGGATACCGCTGAACCGGCCACCTTCTGAAGGGTTCTCCATGTCCGTTTCCGGGCCCGCAGCCGACGTTGCGGCCATCCCCTTCCCCACCGGCTGGTGCGCCACGGACCTGGGGAGCTTGCGGCCGTGCGCGTACACCTACGAGGTGTACCCCTTGGAGAGCCTGCCGCCGCTGGAGGCCGCGCAACTCGACGACGGGTTCGACTGGCTGGGCGGGGCGGGCGGGCAGCGATCCGAGCACACGGAGCATCTCGCGGCCATAGAGCGGGAACTGGCCGAGGTCGAACTGGCGCTCCCCGAGGGCTTCGCCGCCTTCTTCAGCAGCGAGAACCTCTGCCGCGCTTTCGACGAGGTCTCGGTGACGGCCTGTTGGAGCCACCTTTCCGGTCCGTTGCACAGCCCGTCCGAGGAAGGCGCTCGTCTCGTACGGTTCCTGCGAGACCAGCAGGACTGCGTCATCTGGTACCTGTACCTGCGCCCCTCCGGCGAGGCGTTCGTGGTCCTCTCGCATATGGAACTGGAGTCCGCCGGCTGGTGGGCGGAGGGGGAGCCGACCGAGGAGGTCCGGGCTGCGGTGGCCTCCTCGCTGATGCGGTGCGCCGACACCTTCGAGGAGTTCGCGTACCGCTTCGTCGTGGAGAACGAGCTGTGGATGCGGGCACACTCCGCCGACGCCGAGAGCCCGCTCGCTCCCCGCCTCCAGACGTACGCCGACCATTACGCGTCCGCCGCCTCCTGACTCGGGTGGGCCCGCCCGCCCCGCTACGGCGTACCCTCCGCCGACCTGCTGGCCCGCTCCGACCGAGGCCTGGCCCGGTTCCTCGGCCACCAGGACAAGGAGCAGGAGAACGACCGACGGGGGCGAGGCGTGAAGAACACCGGTCGCGACCTCGGACTCGGACCCGAGGAACACCCGCTGCTCGGCCATCGGGTCCGCGACATCGCCTCCGGGACAGAGGGCGAACTGATGGCCGTCGTCCGCGAGGAAGCCGCCACCCACACCGGACCCCGCTGGACCCGCCGCGCCTAAATCCGCCCCGAGGCCGGCGGCCGCGAACTACCGACCGCCCTGGGCAACATCGAACCCCTGGGACGGCCCTGACCGCTCCGGGCCCAGGTGGCGAGGCCTTCGGTCCCCACTGCCTGGCTGCGTAGCTCACAGGCAAAAGCGGTTATCGCCGCATTGGCTTTGTACGCGAGAACCGGTTATGGCTCAACTTCTGTGGTCTGTGACTGCGGGTCACCGGTTCGCAGCCACCCGACCGACCACGTGGCCGGGTCGCGGTCTAGAAGTAGCCGACGCGCATGTGCTGCGTGAGGTTGTCGAGCATCTCGCGCAGCCATGGCCTGCGGACGCTCGGCAGCCGGACCAGAGTGCGCCGGAACGTTCCCGAGTCGACGCGGAACGGGTGACGGGGGCGCGTTGCGGGCGGGTCATAGCCGTCACGGAGGACGCCGTCGGGAAGGACGCCCGACGTGGGGACGGGCAGGTCCGGCTCGGGGAAGGCCAGCCACAGCCAGACCCCGAACGGCAGGGGCACGGAGTATGCCGCCAAGGCGGGCGAAGTCCAGAGCTCTCCCGTCTGCGGATGCGTCGGCACGAGAAGGATGTCGGCGTCGCCGTCCGGAGCCGGTCGTCCCGGTCCGGCCAGGTCTGCGTGCCGCGGCTGCGGACCGGCGGGCAGCATGGCGTCGAGCGCGCGTTGGAACACCTCACCGGCCAAGCCGTCCGGCACGATCACCGGGCGGCCCTCCGAGGCCACCAGCAGGTGGGCGAGTGCGTGGCCGGCGGCTGCCTCCCACTGGGGGCTCCAGGAACACCAGTAGTTCGACCAGTGGCCCGCCCTCAGGCGCGACCCCCACCTGGCGATCGACTCGAATGGGGGCGTGCCCTTCCCTTCTGTCATCAGCTCGGCCCAGGTGAGCGGTGCGGCGTCGACGCCGTCGACGGAAACACGACGTACGGCGTTCGGGGCGAGCCACATCGCCTGCCAGAGCGAGCAGTCGTCGATTCGGCTCGCTACAGGCAGGGCACATGCCATGCAGGCCACGTTGGGGCCGGCGGCCCCGTCCAGGCCGCAGCAGTAGCCGCCCCCGCGGTTCTCCGGGATCAGCACGGTGGCGCGGGCGTCGCCGGGCGCGATGACGATCGCCCCGGGCGCGCCGTCGGAGAGGGCAGGGACGGGCGCGTAGAGACCGCGGGCGGCCGCCTCGTCCGGAGGGATCTCCTCCCACTTCCGCCATGGTGGTCCCCAGGACTCCGGCTCCACGGCGAACGTGCCCGACTCCATGAGGACCGGGAGTTGAGCCCCCGTTCCCGTATATCTGATGGGCATGGACCGGCAGGGCAACGTGGGACAGCGGAGTGGTCAGCTCGGCGCCGCACCCCGCACACACAAAAACGAACAATTGTCCTCCGTCTGGGCGGCCGAGACATCGTCGCAGCTGGGCGGCGGCAAGCCAACCAGTTTCGGGCGGGCCGGAGGGCAACAATCTGTCACGCAGCGTTCGCATTCACAGAAGTTGAGTCAGAAACCTTTTCGGGCTCTGGCTCAAGTTCTGTGGAGTCGTAGGGTGCTGCGCAGCGGACGAGGCGGGCGCACCAGCGACGACGCGAGCCCGAGTCCGAGAAGCGGGGCTGCGTTCTCACCGGCGATCTGCTGTTCACTGATCATGCCCGGAACAACGACGCGGCCCGGCTCGCGCATCTCGCCCTCGCGGCGTTCGCGGCTCATCTCGTCCTCGCCGCGCCGCTTGAGCTCTTCCGGGCTCTTGCCCCGGGCGCCCTCCTGGCCGGGATCGGGGTGGACGGGGTCCTGGCCCGGGCGGCGCAGGTGCTCCGGCTCGCTGCCCCTGCCCGATTCCTGGCGCTTGTCCTGCTTACCGCCCATGACAGCGACTCCTCTGTGACGCGGGGTTCTGCGGGCTCTTCCGGCCACGCTGACACGGTAGGTGGCCCCAGCCACCGCGCTTCGGGCCTCGATGCGTACCGCCTCGCGATATCACTCTCCGTCTCGCCGCAGCCGACGCCTGATGCGGTGCCGGCCGTGTACAGGCGAGGGGCGCTGGCTGGTCCGTCGGTGCCTGCCATGGGCGATCAGCAGTCGTCTGGCGTGTCCTGGGCGTCTTGGGCGATGAGTACTGCTGTGAGTTCCATGCATCGCATCCGGGCGGGAGAGAAGTCGTAGGGCATTTTGGTGACCGCTTCGCAGGCGCTCATCTGTGTGTCTTCCTCACCCTTCAGGTCGGCGTCGTAGACATCGAAGAGCTCCTCCTCGGCCTCGTCCAGCCCGGCCTCTTCGATGGCCTGCATCAGGGCGTTGTGGTGGGCGAAGCGTTTAGCGGCCAGTTCTTCGACGCGCGGGTCAGCGGGATCGACACCGTCGTCGAGGGCGGCCTCGGCCGCATCGAGAAAGTCGTCCTCGGCCCGCAGGCCGGGGTGGGTGGCCAGCACGATGAGCACGCTGGCCTGGAGCGCGGCGCCCAGCGGGCCGAAGGTCCGTTCCGTGACCAGCAGCGTGTCCAGGTCTGAGGAGCGCAGTGCGCCCGGGGGCAGATGATTGAGCCGGCCCGTCACCAGTTCGGAGAGCAGCCCCAGCGGGTTGCCCACGGCCCGCAGGCGCTGGACGGCCGCGCGCTGACGTTTGATGTTGGCCTCCTGGGCGGCCAGGGTCTCCTCCAGCCGGCCCAGTGTCTCCTCGATGTCCCCTTCGGCGAAGGCGGTCCGGATGTCCTCCAGGCTGATTCCGGCGTCGGCCGTTTTGCGGATCCACAGCAGTCGGATCATGTCGTCGTAGCTGTAGCGGCGGCGGCCGTCCCCGCCTCGCTCGGGTTCCGGCAGCAGGCCGATCTGGTGGTAGTGGCGGATGGCCCGCGGGGTCGTCCCGGCGAACGCGGCCGCATCGCCGATCTTGACCTGGCGAGGAGGCGTGAAGGTGGGGTACATCGCAGAGCGACCCTTTCTTGCGGTGGTGCCTCGACGACACCACATGCCGCTACGGCAGGTGCAACACACACCACCCCGACAAGCCTTCAATCAGGCATGTGCCCCAAGAATCTGCAGTGAGCCTGCAACGGAGCCGTGAGTCCCCCCAGGGCCCGGGACTCGGATCCAGCCTGGCGAAACGATGCGGAAGCGGGCAAAAGGGTATGGCATGGGAAGGGGGCACGGCTTGCAATGCAGGGGGCCGGCGGCGGGCTGACCGTCGTCAGGGCGTCCTGCACCAATGGCGGGCACGCCCGCCTTCCGCACAAGCCCTCAAACATGCCAGGGATTCATCCTGGGCGACCGGAGCAGTGTGACCGTAGGGGTGCTGGGGTCGTACGGTGGGCGAAACACGGGCGACGAGGCGATCCTCACTGCCATGCTGGACCACATCCGGGCCGGGCGTCCGGATGTCCGGATCCTGGTGTTCTCCCGCAATCCGGAGCACAGCCGCGCTCATCACCCGGACGTCGATGTCGTCGCGTGGGAGGGGGTGTGCCGGGAGCGGATCTCCGAGCATCTGCGCCGGCTCAGCGTGCTGGTGCTCGGAGGCGGCGGGATCCTCTACACACCGAAGCACGCCGGTACCTGCGGTTGGCCCGCACTGCCCAGAATCTGGGCGTTCCCGTCTTCACCTACCCGGTGGGCGCCGGTCCGCTGACCGACGAGGTGGACTGCGCGTTGGTCCGCTCGACGCTGGCCGACGCGGCCGAGGTGACGGTCCGCGACGAGGAGTCGAAGCTTGTACTGGAGGAAGTCGGGCTGACACGTTCGGTCTCGGTCACCGCCGACCCGGCGCTGCTCCTGGAGCCCACCGACGGCGGGAGAGAACTTTTGCACGCCGAGGCGGTCCCTCTGGGTGTACGGCTCGTGGGGATGAGCGTGCGCGAGCCCGGGCGCGCGGCCGAAAGCCTCGATGAAGAGGGTTATCACCAGCGCCTGGCCGACGTGGGCGACTTCCTCGCCCACAGGCTGGACGCGCACGTTGTCTTCGTCCCGATGGAACGCGACGACATCCGGCACGCGCACGCCGTGGTCTCCCACATGGCGGACGCCGATCGCTGCACGGTGATGCACGGCGGCTACCGACCCCAGCAGGTGCTCGACATGATCGCGCAACTCGACCTGGCTATTGGCATGCGTCTGCACTTTCTGATCTTTGCCGCCCTGTCCGGCATCCCCCTACTGCCCCTGCCCTACGCGGGCAAGGTCTTCGACTTCGCCCAGCAGGTGGGCGCTCCCGCCCTGCGCGGAGTGGTCCGGGAGAACACCGGCCTGCTGCTGGCCGAAGTCGACCGCCTGTGGGACGAGCGGCCCGCCCGCGTCGCGCCTACCGCCGCTCGCGCGGCCTCGATGCGGCTCCGGGCCGTTGGGACGGCCGACCGGCTCCTCGCCTACCTGAACAGCATCACACCCCCTCCGCTGGTCGACCGCGTCCCGCCGACCGTCCCTTCCGCAGCTGGCTGACCCCTGCCGTCATGCCCGCCCCCAGGGAGGAATCGTGTCCCATCTGATGCCACCGCGCGTCCCGCGGAGCGTGGAACTGCCCCCGCGCCAAGCTCTCCACGCCGGCTCCACCCAGGTTCTGGTGATCGGTGGAGGTCCGGCCGGTATCGGGGCGGCCCTCGGTGCCGCGAACGCGGGCGCCGAGGTGGTTCTCGCGGAGCGGTACGGGTTCCTCGGAGGCAACGCCACCGCCGCGCTGGTCATGCCGTTGATGAGTTTCCACAACGAGGTCAAACAGGCGGTCGCGGGTGACACCGCACGCCTGCTGCCGCCCGACCACGGCGAGGGCGAGCCGGTCGTCGGCGGCGTGCTGTGGATGCTGCTAGAACAGCTGGTGCGCGCGGGAGCGGCCATCCGCCCCTCATTGGAGACCGGTTACACGGTGCCCTTCGACGCCGAGCTTTTCAAGCTGGTCCTCTAGGACCTGCTGGAGACCCACGAGGTCCGCACCCTGCTGCACGCTTTCGCCTCCGGTGTCCTCGACATGCCGGACCGTGCACGGGCCGTCTTCGAGACCAAGTCCGGGCCGATCGTCATCGACGCGGACGTGATCGTCGACTGCACTGGGGACGGCGACATCGCCGCAGCTGCCGGAGCCGCCTACGACATCGGCCGACCGGAGGACGGCTGGACGCAGCCCATGACGCTCATGTTCCGCATGGTCCGCTTCGACCACCAGGAATTCGCCGCCTACACCCGCGCCCACCCGGACCAATGGAAGGGCGTGCACGGCCTGTGGGACCTGGTCCGCGCCGCCAGCGACGCAGGCGAGCTGGACCTGCCGCGCGAGGACATGCTGTTCTTCGCCACTCCGAACACCGGCGAGGTCGCAGTCAACTCCACCCGCGTCACCGAGGTGCTCGGCACCAGTGTCTGGGACCTCACCCGTGCCGAATTCACCGCGCACCGCCAGATGGCACAGATCGCCCGCTTCCTGCGGGAGAGGGTGCCGGGCTTCGCCCACTCCTACGTCGTCCAAAGCGGCGTCCAGGTGGGCGTCCGGGAGACGCGCCGCATCACGGGCGAGTACCTGCTCACGGGCGAGGACGTGCTGAGCGCCCGCACGTTCGACGACGCCATCGCCCGCGGCGCCTACCCGGTGGACATCCACAACCCCAGCGGTCGCGGCACCACGCTCAAACGAATCCCGCGCGGCGAGTCCTACGACATTCCCCTGCGCTGCCTCCTTCCCCGTGACGTGGACCGGGTGCTGGTCGCGGGCCGCTGCCTCTCCGGCGACCACGTTGCCCACTCCTCCTACCGCGTCATGCCGATCTCGATGGCCACCGGACAAGCCGCCGGTGTCTGTGCCGCCCTCGCGGCTGCCCACGGCAAACGACCTCGAGGTATCCCAGCCAATCTGGTCCAGCAAGAACTCCGCTCCCAAGGGGCCAGCCTCCGCTGATCCCCGCAGCTGCCCCCTCCAGGCCGAGCGCGCAGAAGCATCCGCCGGCGCATGCGCCACGTGCCGGGCGGGTGCAGGAAACACGACTGAGGCCAAGGCCTCCGGTCAAGAAGCGGCCCGCGAAGAAGACCGCAGGCCGCAAGCCGTGCAGCGCCTAACACGGCTCAGATCTTGTCGTGCCGGGCTCACGCCATCGGTTGCGGCTGGTCGGCGGAAGAAGGTAATCAAGCCGGTCTCTGACCCACAGCCTCGTCCGCCTTTACAGGCCATGCAGATGACCAAAGAGACAGAACCTATGCCGCTCGAAGGTCGGGACGCGGCCCTGGCGCGGCTTTGTGGTGGCCAAGGCCGCACCCCTTGCCTCCGAACGTACCCGCCTGGAGGCCGGCGGTCAGCCCATCATGGCGAGTGCGTTCTGGACGAATTACGGCGAGCGCCGCAGGACAGCCGAGGAGACGCAGTATCACCAACTTGTGACCCGCCGTACTGGACGGCGATGCACCGCCGAGCGCCGTCGCCGGTTTCGGCAACCGGCTGCCGCCCTGGCGGCCCAGCTCGCCGCGCCGCTTCCCCCAAACCGCCGCTAGGAGTTGTCTTCAAAGTGTCACGCCCACATCAGGAGCGATGTGAGGGTGACGGCTGCTTGGTAGGACTGGGCGGTCTTGTCGTACCGGGTGGCGATGCCGCGCTACTGCCTGAGGCGGTTGAAGCACCGTTCCACGACGTTGCGGCGCTTGTAGACCTGCTTGTCGAAGACGGGCGGGCGGCCGCCCCGGCTCCCGCGACGGGCCCGGTTGCGGACCTGGTCGGACCGCTCCTGTCGGCCGGTGGACGCACGTGCGTCGTCCTCGGCGGCGGTGCGAGCCGGGCGGTGGGCCCCAGCCGGAGGCGTAGGACTCGGGGCAGGCGGGGATGTAGCCGAGCCGGGCGAGCGCGGCCGTCCGATCCGCCGGAGCGGGCAGCCGGCCGGCGGCGGTGGCGGGCAGTGCGGTCGACGGGTTGAGCGGTGACCCGGTCTCCACCCACAGGTCCCAGGTGCCTTCCGGTTCCTGCCTCAGGCGGGCCGTCACCATGTCAGTCATCACCAAACCACCGCCTCCCAACCCGTCACATCCTGACGCTGGGCTGGACCCGCCCCAAGCTTCGCACGCCCGAGGCGGCGGACCGGTGGACCTGGCTGGTCATCGCGGCCCCACCCCCAACCTCGCCTCGCCCGGCCGCTGGCTGCGGACCTCCGCCGCCCTTGGGAAAAGCCGGCCGAGCCCGGCCGACTCACTCCCGCCCGGGTCCGCCGGGGGTTCAGGAACCTACGCCCGAACTTGCCCTGCCCGGGTGCACCGAAACCCAACCGGCCCGGCCCCGGCAGACCGCTCGGCTCGAAGAACCGTCACCCCGCCACCCGCTACAACGTGGGCAAAACGGCCAGGCGGCCCGAGACCGTCGCCGAACGTGACCAGCTCCGGCCATAAAGAACAAGGTGCCTGTTTCTGAACCCTCGGACTCTGCGGGGTCGGTAGCCGTGCAAGCTGGCCGGGATTGGACTATGCCCCCTAAGCGAAGCCCCCGAGGATGGCCGGAAGTCTTCGAGCGGGGGGAACTGATGAGGCGTCCGACAATTGCTGTGGCCGCGGTCGTCGGTCTGTTGCTGGCTCTGACGGCCTGCCAGTCGGGGGCGGCGTCCGGCAAGGTCCAGGGCACCGACGCCGAGTTGGCCTGTGCGGCCGTGAGCCGACTGCCGGAACGGATGCCGGGCACCGACGGCGGGCAGGCCTTCGACATCGTGGTGGCGCGCCTCGTCGGCGCCGAGGAACTGGCCAGGGCGGCTGCCCTGGCGGACGCCAAGTTCCAGCCGCTCGCCGACGCCCTGAGGGAGGCGCAGCAGCTGCTCAACGTGACCTCCGACCCCCAGCAGGCTGAACCCGCAGTCAAGAAGGCCCGGACGTACTGCTGAGTGCCTATTTCTGATGCCCGCGACAGTGTCCGCTCCGTCTGCAACAGTGCCGTCCGTAGTCACACACCGGCTCCGCCCCCGGCGCACTTCCGCGCCGGGGGCGTCGTCGTTCGCGGGGTCCAGGACCAGGATGGGCAGCTCCACGGTGCTGGTCGGATTTCCGACCATCGAAGTGACCTGCGGTGATGCACAAAGTCCCAGGTCGTTTCGATAGTCGGATTTCCGACCGGACCCGACGGATTTCCGACCGGCCTGGTCGGAAAAAAGACGCCCGCACCTCGCTGACCTGGGCAAACGCTCCCCCCTAATAAGCCCCCCAAGAAGTTCTTCTCTCTCCCGTACCGCTGGCCGCAGCGGCACCGCCGCCTCGGCCGGGGCTGGGCGACGGCCAAGCGAGAGAGACCTCGGCTTCGCCGGAAAGAGCAACCCCCGTCTCTGCTGCTGGCCCGTATTTGGCCTCAGCTCACGAAGGCGCGCCCCATTCGGCGTGCACACGGTCCTGGTCCGTGGGGGCCTCGCCGTAGTCCCACCCGCCCCGGCCACGCTTCCTCTCCTGGTGCCCAGCTTCGTACGGTCCGCAGTCGAAGGCCGGCGGAGGGCGCCCCCGACGTGCACCGGCTTGCGGTGGTCACCACGATGGCGATGGGCCGCCGATACCGGGTGTGAGTAGTTGGCGTACAGAAAGTGCCGCTGAGATCGATCTTGCTGCAGTCGGTCTACTTCGTCGGGGCCTCGATCTGACGGGGCACGGCGCCGTCGCGCCGGGGTGCCGGGCCGCCAGGGCCGGCCGGGTCCGCGGTCGGCCGGGGTCTGGACCCGCAGCAGCTTCGCGAGGCGGGGCACCTTGGTGAACCGGCCGGTGTGGTAGGTCCCGGCGATGGCCCCGGCGCGTGAGCGGCAGGGTGATCCCGGCTCAGCCGCGCACCGCGGGCAGAGGTGGCGCTCGACTACGTCGGCGTCGTCCGGGGCGGGTTCAGGCTGGCGGACCATGGAAGGAGCAGGAGAATGGAGAACAGGATCGAGACAGCGAGGAGGTGCGCAGCGGTGACCAAGTACATGGACGTGCACCACGGCATGCAGGGCATCACGAAGGAGCAGCTGTCGGCCGCCCACAAGGCGGACCTGGCGATCGAGAAGGAAGAAGGCGTGCACTTCGAGCGGGCCTGGGCCGACCCCTCCTCGGGGACGGTCTACTGCCTGTCCGAGGCTCCCTCCGCGGACGCGGTCAAGCGGATCCACGAGCGGACCGGACACCCGGCCAGCGAGATCCACGAGGTTCCGCTCAGCGTGTGAGCACCGCGCCTCTCCGGGCCTGACCGGAATCATTCGTACAGGCAAGGGGGGCCGGAAGGCCTGCGGCATAGCCTCCGACCGTCCGGCCACCCCCGCGCGGACGCCCCCGGACCCGGCACACTCCACCCCACCGACCCGTCCGACTGCCGGGGTATCCCGTTGGCGTGCGTCCGCGTCATCCGCGCCACCACCCTCACCGAGCCCGGCGCCATGTCCGGCCGCCGGTAGTCGGCGGCCACCGGGGCACTCCGGGCCACGGCCGTCAGCCACGCCTCCGCGTACGGGTACGCGTCCGGGCGCAGCGTCGCCAAGGCGGCCCGCGAGCGGCCCTCTCCGTCGCGTACAGCGGCCCGCACGAACTCGTGCCCGGGGCGCCCGTACTTCCGCATCCGCACCGGCCCGTGCGCGGTCGGGTGCTCGATGTCCTCGCGGGGTCGGAGCGACAGCAGGTCAAGCATGGGGGGAGTCCTTCCGTGGAGCAGGGGTCAGCGGACGCGGTCACGGGCCGCGGGTGAGGATCGCTTCCCGCCGGGCGGGCGGGATCACGTAGAAGTGCGCGGAGAACTCGGCGGGCCCGTCGCCGACGGCCGGGTACCGGTGGACCGAGAGGGTTCCGGAGGGGAACGGCGGACTCGGCTCCGCGATCTCGAAGACCACCCGGGTACGCCCGATGCGACGCACCCACGCGTAGCTGACCGCCGGGTGTTCCGGCAGCTTGAAGCGGGCAGGGCCGATGCTCAACCGGTAGCGGGTGCAGGCCGTTGGGACCGCCGGGTGGTCATGCTGCGGCGGCCGCAACCCGTGTGCTAGCCGACCATGATCAATCTCAACGGCACTTCCTGTACCGCAACTACTCACACCAGGACGCACGCCCGCCGGCGACGCCAGCCACCCCGGCGGGGCACCGCAAGCCCGCCAGGGCTGAGGAGCTACCGACCCGATGCGCCGGACTCCGGAACCCCGAGCACGGATCCCCCACCCGTGCCCGTCCGGCAGGCCGAGGAGCTGCCCCAGTGCCGGAACGCCGGCGAAAGGTCGCGCCCGCCCGCCACCGCCCCCGACCTCGCCACTCAGTACGAGGTCACGTCCGCACGGCCGAGCGTCTTCGCGCCGCAGCGCGCCCAGGCCGCCACACATCGGTGATTGCGGACCGCCCTACATTGGCATTGCATGCCCCCGTGGAGTGCCACCGCCCGGCATTGCCAATACCACCCTCCCGGTGGAATGGCGATTCCCATCCCTTCAAGCATGTGAGCGTGGCATGGTGATATCAGGTTCGGCGGATACAGCGATGCCCCCGCCGTTGGAGCGGCGAGGGCACCTTCTGCCGTACTGGGCGAACGTCCCCGGCTTGCTCCAGTAGCCGGGGGCGTCGTCACATCCGGGGAAGAAGCCATTCCCGGAGCATGCGTCCGACCCAGTACACCGCGACCATCGTCGGTGGGATCCACAGGCGGATGCGACGACGCACACCCCGCCAGTCAACCGACGAAGACCTCGGGCGCTTCTCCATGATTCCCCTCTCGGGACGCGGGACGGCTGACTGCCGAGCCCGGGGCCCCGGGGCCCGCCACGCGGTCCCCCCCGAGAGTTCTTCATGAGTGAGCGAACTGACCATAGGCGCGGGCAGTCACCGCGGGTGGCGAGATGATCGCAAATGCTCGGTTCTGGTCACTGATGTAAGAACGCGCGGTGGGCGCCGCTGACAACTGGGCATCAGGGCGGGCGGACGAGCACCGGAGGAGCCGGGATCAGGCGCTACGACGCGGCTTGCCCTTCTCGGGAGCCTTCTTGGCGGCGCTCTTCTTTGCGTCGACGCTGCGCTGGAGGGCTTCTTCGTGGCGGGCAGCTCGTGCACGGTGGCAGGCTCGCCGCGGGTGGCCTTGGCGTCCTGGACGGACTTTTCCAGCATGGCCATGAGGTCGATGACCTCGGCCGAGGCAGCCGGCGCTTCGGCCACGGGGGCCGGCCGGGTCCCGGCCGCCTTCGCGGCGATGACCTCCTCCAGCGCGGCGCGGTACTCGTCGCGCAGCTCCCCGATGTCGTTGCCGGAGAGGGTTTCGGCGAGCCGGACGGCCGCGTCCACCTCGTCGTCGGTGACGGCCACGTCGGGAACGGGCACCTGGGAGGCGGAGCGGATCTCGTCCGGCCAGCGGAGCCCGTGCAGAACGATCACGTCCTCCTTGACGCGCAGGAGGCCGAGCCGCTCGCGGTCGCGCATCGCGAACTTCGCGACGGCCACCCGGGACGACCTCTCCAGGGCCTGACGCAGCAGCTCGTACGGCTTCGCGGCGACGGCCTCGGTCGCGGCCAGGTAGTAGGAGGCGCCGATCTGGATCGGGTCGATGCTCGCGGCGGGTACGAAGGAGACGATCTCGATCGCCTTCGCGGTGGGCAGCGGCAGGTTGTCGAGGTTCTCGTCGGTGACCGGTACGAGGGTGCCCGTCGCCGTCTCGTAGCCGCGGACAATCTCGTCCTGGCGCAGCTGCTGGCCGTCGAGTTCGCACACCTTGCGGTTCCGGATCCGCCCGCCGTCGGCAGCGTGGACCTGTCGGAAGGAGATGTCGTGCGAATCCGTGGCCGGGACCACCTTGACCGGGATGGTCCCGTTGACTGAACTAACGATCGCATATTCGCAGCTCAGAGGCCTTTTCTGCCCGCTTCCCGGCTATGCTTGAGACGGGTGGTTCAGCCCGGGATCTGGTCGGCTTCGTGCTGCCGGAATCGGGTGGGCTGGTAGAGACGGCGGATCCGGGGCAGCCGTACGTGCTGCTGGACGCAGACGGGACCGTGGTGGAGCCGGTGGATGCGTTCTTCGGCGAGCTTCAGGCGTGCGGGCGGCCGGCATCGACGGTCCGCTCGTACGGGATGGACCTGCTGCGCTGGTGGCGGTTCCTGGATGGCTGGGGGCTGGCGTGGGACAGGGTCACGCCGGGTGGATGCCCGGGACTTCGCCCGCTGGATGCAGCTCGCGCCGAAGCCGGTCCGTGTCCACTGGCGCCGTCGGGGTTCCGACGGTTTCGCCCCATCTCCGGTAAGGCCTCTGGTGGGCGTGCCGAATCCGGTGACCGGCCGCGCCGCGCCGGGGGCGATGTACTCGCTGAGGACACGCGTGCACAGCGAGGCCGTGCTGCGGTCGTTCTATGCCTTCCACTTGGAGGAGGGCACAGGCCCGATCATCAATCCGTTCCCCGCAGGCCGGGATCGCCGCCGCCCGGCGGCCGCGGGCGACTCCTCCCGGGTAGCGAGCGGGGGCCGCTACCGGCTGTCGATCCCGGCCCGGCTGCCCCGACGCATTCCCGACCACAGGTTCAACGAGCTCTTCGCCGCTCTGCGGCACCACCGAGATCGGGCCTTGCTGGCGTTCTGGGCCTCCAACGGTGCCCGGGCCGAGGAACTGCTGACGAGCCGCCAGTGTGATCCGCTACCGGGGCACAGCTGCTGGGGGTCACCCGCAAGGGCACACGGGCCTACCAGCAGTTGCCCTCGTCCCCCGACGCCTTCGTGTGGTTGCGGCTCTATCAGGAGGAGGCCTGGCGGGCGGGGGTGCCGCGAGATCCGGGGGTGGAGCTGTGGTGGACTCTGCGGCGGCCGTTTCGGCCGCTGACCTACCACGCGGCCCGAGCGATGCTGAACCGGGCCAACGCCCTGCTGGGGGCGAACTGGACGCTTCATGACCTGCGGCACACGGCCGCGTACCGGGTGGCGCGGGACCCGAAGCTAGCGCTGACGGACGTCCAATGGGTCCTCGGCCACGCCCACCTGACCACCACCCAGATCTACGTGCCGACGGGCCGCGACGAGATCGTCGAGGCCGTACGAGCGCACCATGTGCGCCAGGAACGCCTTGCCCGGGTCCCGGCGGTGCCCGCGGCCGGATACCGGGCCCAGGCTCTCAACGACCTGTTCGGAGGATCCTGGTGAAGGCCCGCATCCGGCACCTGACCGGCACGACGCCCGCCGTCGGCCCCGGCGAGCGGCCGCCGGTGCCCCATGCCACCGGCGGCCCGCTGGAACAGGCCTATGCCCGATTTCCTGCCCGTGAGGCCGGCACACAGTGGCCAATGACATGCAGGCCCGCCCAGGAGGTACTCGCCGCGCTGCAGATGCCGCCGTACAACGTGGGTGACAGCAACACCGGCTGGTACCGGCTCACGGGGGCCCGCACGCTCCTCACCTGGCTGGCTGGCTTTCCGGGGACGAGCTGGCAGGAGCGGTGGGAGGCGTCGCCGGCGGCAGCGTGCCCGCGCCGATGGGCCGAGCAGGGACAGATCTGGATCGCCTCGGCCACCGACGTGACGCGATGGGGCACCGTGCAGACCGGACTGATGACGCTGGCCGGTGCGGACGTGCTGCGCCTGCCGCTGGCGTGGCTGGCCGGCCACCGCAGCACGCACCTGCGGCAGTTCGTCGAGGAAGTGCGGGACCCGGCCGGCTTCGCCGGGCTGAAGGCGCACGTCGATCCGCAGCGGTGGTCGGCGCTCGCGGGCGGCAGAGCCCGCCTGGCGCTGGCCAGGATCTCCTTGGCCAAGCACCTCGTCGCGGACAGCCGCTGCCGCCCGCTCGCGTTCGTTCTCACGCCTGGCCAGGCCGGTGACGCGCCCGCGTTCCCCGAGGTCATGGCCCAGTTACGGGTGCCACGGCCGATCGGCCGGCCCAGGACCACCCCGGATGTGGTTCTGGCCGACAAGGCGTACTCGTCGCGCGCAATCCGAACCCATCTGCGTCGGCGCGGGATCCGGACGGTGATCCCACAGCCCGCCGACCAGGCTGCCAACCACAAACGGCGCGGCCGCCTCGCCGGCCGTCCGCCGGCCTTCGACCGTGACGCCTACAAGCAGCGCAACACCGTCGAGCGTTGCATCAACAAACTCAAGCAGTGGCGCGGCCTGGCCACACGCTACGACAAGACCGCCACCATCTACCTCGCCGGACTCCACCTCGCCGCCATCTTCATCTGATCAGCGAGATGATCCGAAAAAACGGCCCAGCGCCGCTTCAGGCGCACGGCAGGGTTCCGGCGACCATGAAGGTTCCAAGGTCCGCCATCGTCAGCCTGCGGCGCGATAGAACTTCGATCCCACCACACCGCCGTACCGATCGATCTCGTACGGCGCCGCGCCGGCAGACGTCTGTCGGTCCTGTCCCGTCGTGCCGTCCAGGACGATCGGCTCGTCGCCGACCTCCCCGTACACGGCACCGTGCCAGAATCCGCTGACCTTCGGCACCTTCCGTCCGGAGCCGCCGGGCAACGTCCATCGCTGCTGCACAGAAGAGGCGTCGAACACGGTGATCCCGCGGTCGGCCTCCCCGTACCCGTACTTAGAGCACAAGACCAGGGACTGTCCGTCGTGGCGGCACCGCCAGCCGCTGCCGTCGAGTGCCGCTCGCTGCTCACCGGTGACCGCATCCACAACGAGTGTCTTGTCCTTGAGGGTTGCGCTCAGCAGCCGCGGCGCGGCTGCGGCCGGCTCCCGCGCCTCTGCCACGGTCCACCGCTGTTCGCCCGTGGCCGCGGCAAGTCCCAGCAGCCTGCCTTCGCCGAACCCCGTACTCTCGCCACCGGCGACGACACCGTCGGCCAAGGTCACCGCGCTGAACTTGGGCTTCTTCCAGCGGACGGTGCCCGTGGAGGGGTCAACGGCATACGTGGTGCCGGCCCCGGTGACGAGCGCTGTGGTGGCATCGACTCCGATGATCCGCGGCGCGCTGACCGAGGTGGCATCGACAGCGACCTCAGCCGACCACGCCGTCTTGCCGGTAGCCGTCTCGACGGCCAGCACCTCGATCACGACCCGGTCGGGCGTTGTGCCTTCGCCCTTCACATTCCTGCCCCAAGCCGCATGCACGGTTTTGCCGTCAGCCGACACGAGGGGAGCGGTGCGGTTGCTTCCGAAACCGCCCTTTTCCGCGGGGTGCTTCGTCGTCGCCTCCCACCGCGGGTCACCGGTCTCGGTGTCGATCGCCTCCAGTCCCTCCTCGGCGGTGACGTAGGCAACCCCGTCGGCAAGCGTGACCGCGGGCCGTGTCGCGTCCCCGCTCGCCGTACTTGGCTGCTCGGCACCCGGGAATTCGACCGCGGACCCTTCGAAGCGCACGGGCGGGTCGAACACCGGACGGCTCGGCTTCCCGGAAGCCGCCTGGGACCGTTCCGGGGACTTGCCAGGCGTCTTCGCATCCGATGAGCCGCCGCCTCCACAGGCTGCCAACGCCGTTGTCGCCAGCGTCAGTCCCACCGCAGCAGCGGCCCATCGTCTCGTTCTGCCTGTCCGGCCCATCGCTCCCCCTGCTCATGGTCTGCGTGATCATGACGACCATAGCGACTGGGCTCCCCGGAGACAGGACAAAATCTCCAAGCACCCGACAGCAGACCTGTACGAGACGAACCAGGCCGTCTCGAAGCCACCACGCAGGCCTCGTAGTCTGGTGAGTGGTGATCTGAAAGAAGCGCCGTAGGCCGTTTCTTTCGGATCACGGAGAATCAGCCTGCGTGGTGTGAGGCGCGCGTGGGAGTAAAGGGGCAGGGATGGTGCTCGTCATGGAACTTCGTCGAGGGCGCTCTGCGTCCCGGACAGGGCGAAAGCCTGGGCCCCCGCCCCCAGCAGGGATGCTGGAGCGGTTGATCGACGACAACGGTGAGTTCTGGAAGGCCATTGAGCGGCTCGGCCAGCACCGACTTCCCACTCTGGCCCGCATCGATCCGTACGGGGACACCATGCTGCGCGGTGAGCCGGTAGACCAGATGGTGCGGGAGTTGGAAGGTTCGGATCTCGCTCGTCTGAGGGGTGGCGAGCACGACGTCGTGGCGACGCTGCTGGCCTGGGGTCGGCGGTGCCGTGCCGATCGAGACCTGCGGATTGCCTTCTTGGGCGATTAGAGTGTCAATTTCAGATCATCATCTACCTGCTGCCACTGCATGTCGCCCCCGACGACCCCGCACTGCACTCGCTCAGGAGGCTGGTCGACGTCCTTGCCGCAGCAGCGGAGCACCCCGGGGACGCCACCTGATCCTCTGAGAAGGCGATCGCCTTGCAACCGATTCCGGTCTTACGGTTCGAGCCCTTCTAGCCAAACCGTCACGGCCAGGGACTGTTGCAGGGCTGGTGCGAAGAGGTGGGGGTTGGAGTCGGCCAGGGTGCGGCGGATTGTGACGGCTTCCTGGGCGGTGGTCAGGCCCTCCTCGCGACGGCCCATCTCACCCAGGTCGATGGAGAGGTTGTTGAGGGTGCTGGCGAGGTTGGGTAGGTGGGCGTCGGGGTTCGCCTCGGCCAGGGTGCGGTAGTGACCGACGGCCTCCTGGGCGGCGGTCAGTCCCTCCTCGCGACGGCCCACCGCACCCAGGTCGACGGAGAGGTTGTTGAGGGCCATGGCGAGGTCGGGCAGGTAGGCGTCGGGGTTCGCCTCGGCCAGGGTGCGGTAGTGACCGACGGCCTGCTGGACGGCGGTCAGTCCCTCCTCGCGCCGCCCCACCTCACCCAGGCGGTTGGAGAGGTTGTTGAGGGCCATGGCGAGGTTGGGGAGGTGGGCGTCGGGGTTCGCCTCGGCCAGGGAGCGGTAGTGACCGACGGTCTCCTGGACGGCGGTCAGTCCTTCCTCGCGCCGCCCCACCTCACCCAGGCGGTTGGAGAGGTTGTTGAGGGCGCTGGCGAGGTCGGGTAGGTGGGCGTCGGGGTTCGCCTCGGCCAGGGAGCGGTAGTGACTGACGGCCTGCTGGACGGCGGTCAGTCCCTCCTCGCGACGGCCAACCTCACTTAGCAGGTTGGAGAGGTTGTTGAGGGCGCCAGCGAGGTCGGGCAGGTAGGCGTCGGGGTTCGCCTCGGCCAGGGAGCGGTAGTGAGCGACGGCCTGCTGGACGGCGGTCAGGCCCTCCTCGCGACGCCCTACCGCACCCAGGTCGACGGAGAGGTTGTTGAGGGCCATGGTGAGGTCGGGCAGGTAGGCGTCGGGGTTCGCCTCGGCCAGGGAGCGGTAGTGAGCGACGGCCTGCTGGACGGCGGTCAAGCCCTCCTCGCGACGCCCCACCTCACCCAGACCCACGGAGAGGTTGTTGAGGGCCATGGCGAGGTCGGGCAGGTAGGCGTCGGGGTTCGCCTCGGCCAGGGAGCGGTAGTGACCGACGGCCTCCTGGACGGCGGTCAGTCCATCCTCGCGACGCCCCACCTCACCCAGGCGGATGGACAGGTGGTTGAGGGCGCGGGCGAGGTCGGGAAGGTGGGCGTCTGGGTCCGCTTTGGCCAGGGTGCGGTAGTGGTGGGTGAGGGTTGTGGCGAGCCGGGCGGCGGTGGTGGCTAGGCGGTGGCTATTGCGGGGGAATCGGCGCGACAGTGCGTCGAGGTCATCGAGGGAGGTTGCGGAGTCGGTGGTGATGGTGTCGAGGGCGGTGATCTGGGGGGTGGGGTGGTCGGTGCGGGTGGCGGTGGTGACGATGTGCGGGCTGAGTTGCCGGTGGTGGCGGATGCAGAGGTCGGTGAGGTGGGTGTCGAGCCTGCCTCGGAAGGCGGGGTGGGCGGCGGCGCGGCTGTAGACGGTGAGGAGCTGTTCGGCCTGGGTGCCGCTGGCTCCGTCGAGGAGGTGGTCGGCGAGGTGCGGGTCGGCGTCGAGGGTGCGGCCTGTGTGGCGTTCGGCGAGGCGGTCGGGTTGCAGCGCGCCCCACGGTGGACCGTTCTGCGACGTGGTGGCGGGGTAGAGGGTGGCGAGCCAGGCGGTGACCTGGTTGCGGCGGTCGCGGGGCTGGTCCGCGAGCGCGGGTAGACGCCGCCACAGGAGGTCGGCGTGTTCACGGTCCGCGGCACCGGTGAGGTGGGCTGCTGCGAGCGCGGTCCTCAGCGTGTCCATACCCAGGCCGGGGGTGAGGCCGCGGGCCGTGGCGCTGCCCTGCCAGTACCGGGCTTCGTGGCCGAGCAGCCGGTCCTCGACGTCTCGTACGTCCTCTTCGACGCCGGTGCTGTCCGCGGGTTCGCTCCGTGCGGTGTCGAGGAGGTCGGCGAGGGCTGTCATGTGGAGGGTGAGTGCGTTGCCGTAGGCGTCGTCTTCGCCGAGGTGCGGTGGTGGCCGCAGGGCTGTGGCGGCCGCGGTCCAGTCGTGGCTGGCGAGGCCTGGGACCGCCGGGAGTGCGGTGGCGAGGGCGCGGGCGGCGTCACGGTAGTGGCCGGCGCGCCGGTCGGGCTTGTCTTCCAGGGGGGTGAGGCGGTTGGTGCGGGCGGTGGTGAGGTGGTCCTCGGCCTGGCGGGTGGCGGTGGCAGCCTGCTGCCACCAGTCGCCGGCGGTGCGGGCCAGGAGCAGGAGCTTGAACGGGCTGGTGCCAGGGTGTTCGTCGGCGGCTTCGACGAGAGCGGAGAGCTGGTCGGGGCGGGTCTCGGCGTAGTCGAGGACGACCAGCAGCGGCTTCGCCGCCCGCCGGACTTCCAGCAGCTGGTCGGGTCGGGCGCCGACGCGCGGCCACAGCACCGTCCAGCCCTGGGCCGTGAGCAGCTGGGAAAGTTGGTGGGCAAGGCGGGTCTTGCCCTGCCCGCCCGGGCCGTGCAGCAGCCACGCCCCGAATCCGCCCTGGCCGCACCACGCCTCCAGCTGGGCGACGAGGTCCTTGCGGCCGTGGAAGGGGACCGTCTGGCGTCCGGCCTCCAGCAGGGCCGCCGGTGTCACCGGGGCCGGCCGAGCGGCGGGCCGGGTGGTGGGGTCGGCGAGGTCTTGGAACTCCACCGCCTCCAGCCCAAACTGCGGGCCGCCGCCATGATCGGCCAAAGCCGTACGGAAGGCGGGATCGTGGTGGAGGACGTAAGACGGGACGACGTTAAGCCGGCTGTGGTCGGAGTGCTGGCGGTCGGAGGCGACGATGCCGGTCAGGTAGCGGTCGCAGAACACCGCCGCCCCCGACAGGCCCGACCACGGCGAGGTCCCGTCGCTCGGCCACCCGGCGGCAGGGTTGCGCAGGTCCATGACGTATTGGTTGCCGACGAAGCCGCTGCCGGG